>JBEKCX010000519.1:0-2634 GCA_050014655.1 Occallatibacter sp.
CCGGTTCTGCCCATGAAACTTCTCCAGTTGTCGGGAAAGCGCACTTGCATCGCCTCCTGCCAGATGGCAGGCCAATCCAGCAAAGCGTCTTCGCTTCTGGAAACGCTAAGGCGCGCGATGGCGAGAACTCGCCCTAGGTCTTTGTTGCTGCGCTTGATTTCGCGCGTCGCAATCAGGCCGCTCATGGTTTCAGGACGAATCTCCGGATGTTCAAGCAGATTGGCCAGGGCCATCAGTTCGGGCCGGGCAATGGCGATGCCGAAAGGCGTGGAAATGGGCTGGTAGTTTGTGAGCGAAAGAAACCCAAAGCTGCACAACCCGAAATGCCCAGCCGATGTCGCGAGACGAACCCACCGCTTGTTCATGTCCGACGGGGACTCCGGGACAGTCAAAAGTTCGATAAACCATTCCGGAACACCGGGCGGGTTCAGGCGGACGGCTGGGAGTTGATCATCGGGCGTGGATTCGTTTCCCGGTGTAGACCATTTGGCGTCAGGCCGGAATTGCCAATTCCGTTGGAAAAGCCGCTCGGTGACGGCAACGCCGGCAGAGATGGCCTCGATGCGCGGCGATAACAGGCAATCGGCATCTTTGGTGCGCACCATCAGTGAGGCGTTATCGCCAAAGAAATGATACCCTGCTGCCAAGCTGCCAATGATGATGATATTCTCCCGACAGTCCTCCGGCACGGCGGCGGCGATCTGCTTGAGCACGGTCGCCGGAGAAACGAGTCTCATGACGTCCTCGGCGTTATTCACATCTGGTCTTTCATGGTTGGGAAGGAATTGAGAAACTCACGCGCCTGTGGCTCCAGGCGCGCTTCATGGAGGTCGAACAAGCACTCGACCGGATCGGCCCAGGCCAATCCTGCTTCTCCCGTCTGGAAAAGCGGGTCGGCACGCCGGACCAGATGCACTATGACTGAGGCAGGTTCATCGCGCTTTTCCGTTCGCGCCAATGCGGGGTCGAGCTTTTCGATGAAACTCATATCCGCCGTTTTCCCAGGGCAGTGCAGTGAAATGTCCAGGCGTGGACTGCCAATAATATCGAGTCGAGGATGATAGTGTCTGGCGCCCACGACACCGCCAACAGCAATGTCCTTGCGGTCTTGGTGTTGCAGACGGAGCAACAAGGAGTCCGGTGAACGGGGCTGCCCGGAACGGTCAGCAAATCGGACTGTGCCGCGCGCTTTTTCTGACACGGCGACCAATCTCGCCCACTCCTCCTTGGGAAAGGCGCGGAGTTGCACCCGCCTGTCAGAATGTCGAACGAGGCAATGCTCGAACCGCCGCAAAACAGTCGCGACCGTAGGGTAGCTGCATCCGGCGGTTTCCATTAGCCACTTGGTCGTCATCGGCCCTTTACCGAGCAACCACTGATGAACGAGCAGCTCCATGACCGTGAACGGGTATTCGGGACGGGCCAGACTCAAACTGGCGCGTGGCCCTGCTGCTGCGATCAAATCAGAAATGGCACGCTGCGTCTCGGCATCTGGATCCTGGGGTATGCCGACCAAATGTTCCGCCTCACCTGTGCAAATGCTCAATCGATTCAACACATCGGAACGAAGCACCGACGAAGCAAGCCGCCACTCATCGCGGAGACGTTCCGGTGTTACCGAAACGTCGGGCAATACCAAGAAGCCAGCTGATGCCGGCCGTTCCGCCAAGGCATAGGCCAGTTGCATCAGGGCGACCCGGACGCTGCGCAGAGCAGCAACACGAGGCTTCATCGCGATTAAGCGATTTCCGATTTCCGCATCAACACCAGCGAATTTCCTTTCTCCGACGAATTTGGCATTTTTCATCACGAATAAAATGCACCTTCTTAATCAAAGTTGCAATGTAATTTTAAAGTTGCAACGTAACATTTAAGTTGCAATTCAACTCGTCCCACTTGGGCGTTCGCCACCCTGAGGGGAAGGCATAATCTGACACATCATGTTCAACATTAACATATTACGAGATTTTAAGCCACCATTCTCAGATCATTGGCATCCCCTGTGCCAAGGAGAATTGCATGAGAACGACGCCAGAGCATCCCAGCCCAGCCGCCATCCATGAGAAAAGCGATACCGCTGAATCGGCGGAAGTGCCCGACTTCGCGCCCGATCCGTCTTCGTCAGGACCGAACATTTGGTTTGCCAATCGGTTTCCGAAGGTTCACAAAATTATGGTGGTGCGCTGCAAATCAAGGGGACCGTCGCGACCAGCCCTACGTGGCCGACATTTCTGAGGATTTCTTCGCCGGCACCTTGAGCAGCGACGGTTCGCCCAAAGCACCCGCGGTTCACATGGCGGCGGAGGGGCGATTCTACGCGTACAATCCCGAAACCGGGCTCTACATGGAGCAGACCGAGCACGCACTCGCTGCACGTTTAAGCCCGACCCTTCTGCTTTGCGCGCAGGAAGCCGGCAAAGAGGTAAACATTGGCAATCTCATCTATCGCTTTCGGAAGACGGCGTCCCTGCGAGGAGTTCTTCAGCGCGCCAAGGGACTGTTGGCAGTGCCGCACAGTTTTTCGATTCGGGGCTCACTGAAAGTATTCGGTTGACAGATCTTAAACTGCTTCCCTTCAGCCCGGCGTCACGATGGCGAAACAAGCTGGCCATCCCCTACGTACCCGGGGCTTCA
>JBEKCX010000520.1:0-3684 GCA_050014655.1 Occallatibacter sp.
AGGTCCGGCCAGAGCCCCCATCCGGCACGACCCATTCGACAGGCTCAAGGCAGGCTGTTGGCAGATGCTTGCCCCTGTATTCATTATACCGCCGCTGTCAAGGGGATTCGCGTGTGGAGGCCAGCAATCCCAGGTCTCAAAATCGAGCGCTGGTGCGCGCGGTGTGAATTGGGGCCCGGCAGTCCCGGTGGTAGTATTCTGAGAACGCTGAGGAACGAAAGCATGAATGCCGCGATTGCTGCGCGCCAATCCGATTTGGTAAAGCTCTGCCGGGAGTTTCATGTGCAGCGCCTCGATCTCTTCGGATCGGGCCTGAGCGCCGCGTTCGATTCCGAACTCAGCGATCTCGATTTTCTGGTGGAGTTTGAACCTCTGTCCGCTGGCGACTATGCGACCGCCTTTTTCGGGTTCAAAGAGGCGCTGGAGCGGCTTTTCGGGCGGCCCGTGGACCTCGTTGTCGCCTCGGCCATCCGTAACCCATACTTCCTGCAGAGCGTGGAGCAGGGCAAGGCCCTTCTTTATGCGGCTTGAAGGTATCCCTCCGGGCAAGACCATTCTTTCCGTGGGGTTTTGAAGATGATTGACTGAAGGCATGAGTGAATATCCCGTTCCAGTCGTTGGTCGTCGTCCTCGTCGCAGCCGCGCGGAGGTGGCGCAGATCGTGTCATCTTACTCGCAGAGTGGCTTGAATCGGTCGCAGTTCTGCCGTCAGCATGGCCTGTCGCTGTCTACTCTCAACAGGCATTGCCAGCAGGCGCGCCATCGCGATGCTCTTGCGCCCACGCCCCTGCCTCACAATGCAGTGGAGTTGCCGCTGGCGCGGGTCGAGTTTGTCGAGAAGTCTGCGACGCACACAGTGCAGCACGCCGCATTACAGGTCGAGTTGGCAGGCGGGCGGCGCATTTCTGTATCTTCCGGTTTCGACGCGGCCTCGCTGACACGGCTGATTGCCGTTCTCGAACAGGCGTAGCGCGATGCTGGGTCTGGGCGCAGCCACGCGCATCTATGTGGCCACTGGCTCTACCGACATGCGGCTCGGGTTCAACGGACTCTATGCGCTTGTCGTCGGCAAGTTGCAGCAGAATCCACAGAGTGGGCATCTATTTTTGTTCGCTAACAAGCGCCGTGATCGCATGAAGATTTTTTACTTCGATAGCAATAGTTTGTGGGTTTGCGCGCGGCGCATGGAGCAAGGGCGATTGCATTGGCCGACATCGGAAGAGGGTCGCGTACAGTTGACGCGCGAAGAGTTTGCGCTGTTGATTGGAGGCATCGATCTGACCGCAACGACGAAGCGAAAGTGGTATCGCAGACCGGTCACAGAAACTGCTGATATATCGCGAAAAACCGCATGAATACAGGCGATTCGATGACATATCCACATGTTTATTTGAGATAATAGACGCAGGATGAATCCTGCTTCCAAGTCGTCTCTGCCCGTTGCGCTTGACCCGGTCGCGACCGCGATCCTCGCGCAACTGACGTCGCAGTTGGCAGAGAAAGGCGCGCAACTTATGCGCGCACAGCAGGCGCTGACTCTATCTGAGTTGAAGATCCAGAAGCTCGTAGAAGAGCTTCGCTTGGAGCGGATCAAGAAATACGGAAAACAGAGCGAGACGCTCAGTGATCTCCAGTTGCAGTTGCTCGATCTTGAGCCTGCCGTGTCGAGCGAAGAAATCGCTGCGGAGAGCCAACGCGGCCCGCTACCGGACGCGATCGAGAGCAACAACACGACCGACAAGCAGCGGCGTGCCCGCCAGAATCATCCGGGCCGCAACGAGCTGCCTGCGCATTTGGAACGGGTCGACAAGATTATTCCCTGCGCGCCCGAGCAGTGCATGTGCGGCAAGTGCGGCGGCGATACCAAGGCCATCGGCTACGACGTATCAGAAATACTCGATATGAAGCCGGTTGAGTTTTTTGTAACTCGCATCCTGCGTGAGAAGCGCGCTTGCGCGCGCTGCATCGAGCAGGGTGTAGCAACCGCTCCGACGCTGGTGCGCGTCGCGCCCAAGTCGATCTTTTCGGACGAAGTGATCATCAACTTTCTGGTGAGCAAGTATTGCGATGCATCGCCGTTATATCGTCAACGCGCGATTCTGCTGCGCGATCTCGGTATCGATGTGGCGCTGAGCACCATCAACGATGCGGTGTTGCGCGCAGGCGAACTGCTGATCCCGATCGTCGACGGGATGGCGCGCAATCTGCTTGCCGGAAATTACACCCAGGCAGACGAGACCTATGTCGGAGTGCAGACGCCCGACAAAAAAGGCGAGAACCATACCGCATACTTCTGGCAGTACAGCGCGCCGAAGAAGGGCGTTGTCTTCGACTTCAAGATGACGCGCAGCAAAGAGGTTCCGAAAGCCTTCTTCAAAGACTATGGCGGCATCCTCCACACCGATGGATATGCCGCCTATGAAAAAGATATCGGCACGAAAGATTTGATTCACGCGTGCTGCTGGTCGCACGCAAGGCGCAAATTTATCGAGGCCATCAAGGTGCAGACCAAAGCCCATGCAACCGACGCGAAGTTGGAACGCGTTGTCGTACTCATGGATGGATTGTTTGCGATCGACCGCGAAGCGCGTGAACAGAAGCTGTCGCTGGATGACCGCCATGCGTTACGGCAAGAACGCGCGCCTGTAGTTATCGCAGAGTTGCATGCGCTGTTGTTGGAGATGAAGACGTCGGGAACGATTTTGCCGAAATCCATTGCGGGTAACGCGATCTCTTACACGCTCGCGCGTTGGGAAAAACTGACGCGCTTCCTCGAGTATCCGGTGATCGAGCTCTCCACGAACTGGGCCGAGAACTCGATGCGCCCCATCGCGATTGGTCGGCGCAATTGGTTGCATCTGGGCAGCAAAGAGGCGGGACCGAAGATCGCAGCCATCTTCAGCATCGTCGAGAGCTGCCGCAAACTGAACGTGCCCATTCGCCAATATCTGGCCGACGTCCTGCCCGGCCTGGCCGACCACTCCATCCAGTCCCTGGCCGAACTCACCCCGGCTGCCTACGCCGCCAGAATGGCAAAGTAGCCTATCCCAGACTATCCAGTCCCGTCAACCATGGTGTTGGCCGGACGCGTACGTTCGAGCACCGTCTGCACCTGCGCGCTCAGACCATGGAAGCCGCGCCGCATGTCGGTCACGCCCGCCGCAATCCAGATGCGCGTGCTTGCTGGAAGATCGATCACGGCCGCAGACTCTCCAACACAACTCGCACCGTCGCCGCATCAACACGGCCTTCAAGGCTGATCAAAGCCCGGCCTGGAAGCTCGATATGAATCGCTCCAGCGCGTGGCGCGATAGCTTCGGCCTGCACTTCTTGCGCAAGCTCCGAATGGTCAGCCACCGTGACCGGCAACAACTTCATCCCACTCTGTAGCTGTCCCCCGAGAAGCCCCTCGCGATACATCCGCCGCCACTGAAAGACCTGGTTCGCGTTGACTCCATGCGCCCGGGCAACCCGAGCCACCGAAGACCCCGCCTCCAACGTCTCTTCCACAATCAGCCGCCGCTCCATCGCACTGCGACGACGGCGAGGTACAGATCCAGACCCTATCCCATCGAGTTCAAGCTTCGCTGCAGACATACAAACATCCTGAAGCCTGCATCACCACTTGTACACCCGGTCAATACCACACGCTTACTGCGAAAGCAAGTTTGATTTGTTAGAAGC
>JBEKCX010000521.1:0-4642 GCA_050014655.1 Occallatibacter sp.
ATTACTACCACACGGTTACATATTTCCAATATTTTCATATTGTGCTCGACTAATATTATTGTTACCCCCAGTTGAGAAGTTCTTTTTATCGCCTCGATGGTATTATCGATTTCGTCGGGGTTCATCCCGGCGATCGGCTCATCCAGCAGCAATAATTCCGGTTTAATTGCTAAGGCACGCGCGACGCCCAGCATTTTTTGATAGCCGTGAGGCTGATTTTTAGCCAATTCGTTTCTTACTTTATATAATCCGACCAGTTGTAATATTTCCAGTGATTGTTCCAGAATATATGCTTCATTTTTACGATATACAGGAGTATTGAAAAAAGTATCGAACAAGTTTGAGCGCGGCCGAATTTGGAATGAAGATATTACATTTTGCAATACCGTGAAATTGGGGAACAGGGGATTTAATTGAAACGTACGGCCGATTCCCAATTCTGCAATAACATGCGGTCTTTTACCGGTAATATCTTTTCCTTTAAAAACAACTGTGCCTTTAGTCGGTTGTATCACGCCGGTTATCAGGTTGAACAAAGTGCTTTTACCGGCACCGTTTGGACCGATTAAACCCAATACTTCACCGTCGTTGACCGTAATGTTCATGCCGGAAACGGCGGCCAAACCGCCAAAATTTTTGGTTAGCCCTGATATTTCAAGAATCATCGGTTTGTACTTTTACCTTTTTTCTTTGATAACGTGTTCGGATCAGCCGCGGTATGCTCACCAGCCCGTCGCGAAAAGCAAAGATGACCGCAAACAATACCGCCGCTGAAACAAACGGAGTATATTGTTTTAGCCCGCTGAAATATTGCGGTATCAGGAACAGTACTGCGGTTCCGATGATGGGGCCCGCAAAATCGTTCGTCCCGCCGATCGCGACATATATAATCATCCAAAGCGTCGCAGTCGTATCAAAAGAACTGGGTGAAATCGTGACGTTATAGTTTGCGTACATTCCGCCGGCCAAACCGACGAAGAAACAGCCGATCGCGACCGCGATTACCCGGTATTTTACTTCGCTAATACCCACACTGCTTGATACCAGATAAGATTGGTCGATAGCCTTTAAATTCCAACCGATGCGACAGGACTCGAATCTGTAAAGAATTGCCAGGCTGATAATCGTTAATGCTAAAAAGACGTAATAATAGGGCACTTTGGAACCGGTGCTAAACAGAGTTGGAATTGAGGTGATTCCGGCCAACCCACCCGTTAATTTTCCCAGCGATTCAATACCCTGTAACAAACCGACGCCAAAAAACAGGCTGATCATGGCGTAATAAAACGCCTTTAATCTGGCGAAGGGAAAACTGATTGCTATCCCTACACACATTGATACCAATGCGGCAATAATCAGTGCCAGCCACGGCGATAATCCCACATGTTTTGAAAGCACCGCCGAAACATAGGCGCCAAGCCCCAGGAATGCCGCGTGTGCTAATGGAATTTGCCCTGATGTCATGATAAATCGCATACTGGCCGCGGCAATTATATAGATTAATGTCAAAATAAAGAGATGCAGTATGTAGGGGGACTTAAAAATCAGCGGAAGGCAGGCCAAAAGACAGATTACCGCGCCGTAACCGATTGCCGGAATCAGATTTTTACGGTGTGTGTTCGAATTTGGAGCAGCAATCATGGACCCCTTAACTACCATTATCCTCTTACTTCCTTGCCGAATAACCCCTGGGGTTTGAACAGTAGAATGATAATAATAATCAGCATCATTATTGCCTGAGTCGCTGTACCGCTGACCATTATCGGTAAGACAGCATCCAGGGTACCGACGATGAGACCCGCAAATAAAACGCCATTAATACTCCCAATACCGCCTAATACCAGTATTTCCAGTACTTTAATCATAATGTCCTGTCCCATGTAAGGCGTCAGGCTTAAATAGGAACCCATCAGCGAACCGGCAAGTGCCGCCAGAGCGCAGGCGATGACACAGGCGAGCGCAGAAACAAAGTGTACATTGATGCCCTGTAAAACAGCTCCTTCCAGGTCCTGCGCAACGGCGCGCATTTGCAGCCCCTGTTTTGTTTTATTAATAAATAACAGAACTAATACCAAAAGGCTGATACCAATAAAAAATATTACCACCCGTTCCCAGCTAATCGAAACAATCCCGACTCTGAAGATACCCTGCACGAACGGCGGCGTAACCTGGACAATAAAGCCTTGCGATACCGAGACGCCATTTTCCAGCACGGTAATAATGCCGATGCATACAACGATTATTTGGTTGATATTACCAAAAAATGGGCGGAAAGCAAACCGCTCCATGAATATTCCGAATAAACCCACGGCGGCCACGGCAATCAGCATTGCCAGCCACTGATTCATCCCCACCGCTGTTGCCAGAAAGAAGCAGATATAAGCGCCAATCATGTATATCGCGCCGTGGGCGAAATTTAAAATCCCCATGATGTTGAAAAGGAAAGTAAAACCAAGCGCCAGTAAAATATACATCGACGATAATACCAGCGCATTTACAATAGAGGCAATGATAAGCAAGATGGTGGCTTCCGGCATTAATGACTCCTTGTCACGTTGCTCACTATCGAACCGGGGGGAAATTTCCCCCGGTTCGATATCTTGTTAAAGCGTAACGCTATGGGACCAGAGCCGGTTCCCATGTTTGGAAAGTCGGGACACCGTTGGTAATAGTAGTGATGGGTAATTGATAAGACACGGCTTGATTAATACCAAAAGTTTTCAGACCGCTGATGGTGCCGGGCCCGTACAAAGTTTGGATACTGGTCATGTTCGAGAAAGTATTTTTTAGTACCGCGGGATCAAAGCTGTTCGCCTGATTCAAAACCTGTCCTAATTCCCAAATGGGATTAGCATATTCCAGGGTGACTAAGGGGGCATTTGAATTGCCGACCAGGAGTTGGTACCGTTGTATCATCTCCGTCAAAATAGCCGATGGGTTAGGGCAGCCGATGTAGGCGGCACTGCAATCAACAACATTGGTGGATTCTGTTGTTCCGGCAACTTTAATATTGTCGGTGGGAATCGTGCTGTTACAAATCACAAAAAGCATATTGCTGCCGGCGTCGCGCACGTCTTTGAGGATAGAGCCGTTCGGTAATGCGATTCCAGAGCAGCAAATTACTGCGTCCGCCCCGGTGGCGATAATTTTTGCGGCGTAGGGGCTGAAATCAACAGCGCTGTTGTTGTAACCGATGATGCTGCCTGCGACCGTATATCCGGCAGCCTGGACCATTTTCTGCACCGCCGCACCGAAATAGGGGATCGAACCGTCGTCAGGCATCGCCAGCGCTACGGTCTTGACATTGGGATAGTTTGCCTTTAAATACGCCAATGCGCCGGTGAAATAATTGATACTTGCGGCTTGGCCGAGGAAGGTGTAGGTGGTGGTTGCGTCCATTTCCCCCGGCTGCATCGTGCAATAACCGGCAATGTGCAATATTTTGTTCTGTTCGCATAAGCCGGATACCGCGGAATTGAAGTATGCATCAGGGCCAATAATGATTTTAACGTTATCGTTAAAAATCAGTTTGTTCGCTGCCGCTGTCGTACCGTCCAGCGTACTCTGCCCATCTTCGACCACGAGTTTGAGGTTATAGTTCTGACCGCCGACAATAACGCCGCCGTTTTCGTTTACCATATCGACTGCTATTTGGGCTTCATTTACTGTCGCTGTATTGTAGGAACCTAAAAAGCCTGTTAATTCCGCCAGCAAGCCTACCGTATACGTTTTGATAGGCTGTACAGTTGTGGTGGTAGTGGTGGTGGTCGTGGCAGCTGTTGTTGTGGCTGTTTTTGTACAACCGGCTAAAGACATGAACACCAGGAATGATGCCAGTAGAATTGAAGTTAGTACTAGTGGGTAACTGATTTTCTTCATTCGTTTCTCCTTTTTATTTTATGAAATGTATTTGTGCTTGCCTTCAGGCTGACCCCTGAAATGAACATTTACTCCGGTCGTATTTATTTATCTAATACGCGCGTTTTATTTCAGCCAACAAATACCTCGACCTTTCGCTGCTATGGAGATTCTGACATTATTCTGATTACTTAACCAGACCTGATGGTTCTTTTTAATGAACCTGAAGTACTAATTTTTTGAACTAAAAGTACTAAAACATAAAGTGCAGCAAACAGAATAATGAATGTGTTGAAAGTTAGTCGTCGCTAACGGTGTCAATGAAACTCTCGAGAGCGGGATGATGCTCCTGACCGGGTTAGGGGAAAATGGGACGTTGTAATAGTTTTCAGCCGGGTTGCATAATTTATTTATTATATCCCATCGTGATAAAGTGCCTTAGCCGCCGAGAATCAGGAGTAAAACTATCCCTTTCCCATCAGGAATAGTATTTCGGATGACCGCTACGGCCTCCTCATCACGTACGTCATCTCTCTGGTGTCGATTCCGTCCAAGAAGATACTAATATTTTCTTCATTGGCAGGGTACGGAGATGCGAAATGCTAAAATTTTTATTTTTGCTGTTAGTCCCTCGCCCGCTTTGTTTCTTGTATATAATGCCCTGGAACATATTTCACATATGCACCAGTATGCATACAATTACACATTACAATAATATATCTAATATATCTAATGTTATATCGTATAATGCAATCCGCCCCAACTATAAACACGTAATTTTAAA
>JBEKCX010000522.1:0-2568 GCA_050014655.1 Occallatibacter sp.
ATTTTTTGCCGGAGCCGCATGGGCAGGGATCGTTTCGGCCGACTTTTTCTCCGGTGACGCGCTGGGCGGGAGCGGCGCTTTCGCCGGAGCCGACGGCGCGGGCCTGCTCCAGCTCGCGACGCTTCTTGCGCTGAAACTCCTTTTCCAACTCGTCGATGGTGGTGGAGGGGGCGCGGGTGTGGATGGGGACGGGGGCGTGCTCCGCTCCGGGCTGGGGCAAGGGAAGCGAGGCCTGCTGCGCGTCGGCGCGGGCGCGCTGTAGTTGCGCGGCCTGCATCTGCTGGACGGTCTCGATGGGCTTGCCGTCGGGGCCGATGATCTGCATGCGGAAGAGGTGGCGCGCGGTGTCCTGCTGGAACTGCATCATCATGGCTTCGAACATCTCGAAGGACTCACGCTTGTAGGCGACGAGGGGGTCCTGCTGGGCGTATCCGCGCAGGCCGATGCCCTCCTTGAGGTGGTCCATGGCGAGGAGGTGGTCCTTCCAGAGGCCGTCGAGGACGGAGAGCATAACGATGCGTTCGTGGTAGCGCATGGCGGGCGCGCTGAGGATCTTCTCCTTGAGGTCGTAACGCTCGCGGACCCTCTGGAAGATGGCTTCGCCGAGTTCGTGGCGGCTGAGCAGGGCGGTGTCGATGGCATCGGGGCCGCTGTCGAGCTTGATGCCGAAGACATCGAAGAGCTGAGTGAAGATTGCATTGAGGTTCCACTGGTCGGGATGGGACTTCTCCGGCGCGTGCTCTTCGAGGATGTTGGAGAGGATGGTGGAGACGTAGTCCTCGGCGACGAGCTGCTTCTGATCGACGCCCTCCATGAGCTGGCGGCGCAGCCCGTAGACGGCCTCGCGCTGCTTGTTCATGACGTCGTCGTACTCGAGGACGTGTTTGCGCGACTCGAAGTTCTGGGTTTCGACGGCCTTCTGCGCGGCCTCGATGCGGTTGGAGATCATGCGGCTCTCGATGGGGACGCCCTCTTCCATGCCCAGGCGCTGGAGGAGGGTGCTGACCCACTCGCGGGCGAAGATGCGCATGAGGTCGTCTTCCAGCGAGAGGAAGAAGCGCGAGCTGCCGGGGTCTCCCTGGCGTCCGGCGCGTCCGCGAAGCTGGTTGTCCACGCGGCGGGACTCGTGGCGCTCGGTGCCGAGGATGTGCAGGCCGCCGGCGGCGACGACGGATTCGTGCTCGACCTGCGCGGTTTCGAGGTGCGATGCGATGGCCGCGTCCCAGGCTTCCTTTGTGGTCTCGAACTCCTGGCTGGCGTAGTAGAAGCGGACCATGCCGGGGCCGGCGGTGGGCGAGATGGCGCCCTCGGCGGCGGAGACGGCGCGGGCCTGCGATTTCTTGACCAGGTCCTGGCGGGCCATGAACTCGGAGTTGCCGCCGAGCAGAATGTCTGTGCCGCGGCCGGCCATGTTGGTGGCGATGGTGACCATGCCGAGACGGCCGGCCTGGGCGACGATTTCGGCCTCCTTCTCGTGGAACTTGGCGTTGAGGACGAAGTGGCGCACGCCCTTGCGCTTGAGGATGTCGGAGAGCCGCTCGGATTTTTCGACCGAGGTGGTGCCCACGAGCACGGGCTGCTTGACCTCGTGCAGACGCGCGATCTCGTCGGCGACGGCGAAGTATTTTTCCTTTGCGGTGCGGAAGACGACGTCGGGGTTCTCCAGGCGGCGCATCGGCATGTTGGTGGGGACGACGACGATGTCGAGCTTGTATATCTTGTCAAACTCGGCGGCCTCGGTCTCCGCCGTTCCGGTCATTCCGGAGAGCTTCTTGTACATGCGGAAGTAGTTCTGGAAGGTGATGGTGGCGAGCGTCTGGTCTTCCTTGCGGATGGAGACGCCCTCCTTTGCCTCGACGGCCTGGTGGAGTCCGTCGGACCAGCGGCGGCCGGGCATGAGGCGGCCGGTGAACTCGTCGACGATGATGACCTCGCCCTCTTTGACGACGTACTCGACGTCGCGCTTGTAGAGGTGATGGGCCTTGATGGCGACCTCGACGTGGTGCTTCAGGTCCCAGTTTTCGGGGTCGGCGATGTTGCCGATGCCGAGGAGTTTTTCGATCTTCTCCCATCCCTCGTCGGTGACGGTGATGGCGCGCGCCTTCTCGTCGATGACGAAGTCTCCGGACCAGATATTGGGAGCATCTATCTTCTCGATCAGCTCGCCCTCTTCGAGGCGGGGGATGATGAGGTTGACGCGCGCGTACTTGTCGGTGGTCTCGTCGGTGGGGCCGGAGATGATGAGCGGGGTGCGGGCCTCGTCGATGAGGATGGAGTCGACCTCGTCGACGATGCAGAAGCAGTGGCCTCGCTGCACCATGTCCTTGAGTTCGAACTTCATGTTGTCGCGCAGATAGTCGAAGCCGAACTCGTTGTTGGTGCCGTAGGTGATGTCGGAGGCGTAGGCCTCGCGGCGCTGGTCGTCGGAGAGGTCGTGGACGATGACGCCGACGGAGAGGCCGAGGAAGCCGTAGATCTTGCCCATCCACTCGGCGTCGCGCTTGGCGAGGTAGTCGTTGACGGTGACGACGTGGACGCCGTGGCCGGCGAGCGCGTTGAGGTAGCAGG
>JBEKCX010000523.1:0-3371 GCA_050014655.1 Occallatibacter sp.
CGATGTTGGAAATGAAGACCTTGCCGTCGCCGATCTTGCCGGTCTTGGCCGAGGCGACGATGGTCCCGGCCACCTCCTCGGCGCGCAGGTCGGAGACGACCACTTCGAGTTTGATCTTGGGCAGCAGGTCCACCGTGTATTCGCTGCCTCTGTAAATTTCAGTGTGGCCCTTCTGGCGGCCGCAACCCTTGGCTTCGATGACGGTCATCCCCTCAATGCCGATTTTGGCCAGAGCGTCCTTGACCTCTTCGATGCGAAACGGTTTGATGATGGCTTCTATTTTCTTCATGTTTTGATGCTTATTGGTTTACATTGATTGAGCGCAAGGCGGCTTTTTCACCCTGCGACGGCCTCCACTTTCTTGAGGCCGACAAAAAACCCGCCCCCGGCTGATTCGAGCCGGATCGGAATACGCGCTTGGGAAGTGTCAAGCAAGCGTAATGCCAACGGGTTGGCATAACTCTGGCAGATCTCTAACAACTTGGTTAATAACGAGTTAGCAATAAACAAACCCCGGCCAAGCGGGTGCGCGGCCACGCCCCGGCTGAGGCAAATTTGCCAGAGTGGTTTTTTTTAGCCATCCGGCAAGGTAGGATTTGATTTCGTTCCCGCGGCCAGCAGAGCCATCATGCCGCCAAGACTTCCCAAAACTCACGAGGCGAGAGGATTCTTATTCCGTGATAGCGAGCGAGTGTGAGCAGGTCGTCATCTCCGGTCACCAGGTTATCGGCGCGGCCTGAAAGCGCGGTCGCCAGCACGACATCGTCATCCGGGTCGCGGCAAGCCGGGGCAGACAGCGCGGCAGGGACGACAAACTCGCACAATTGCGCATACGCCGCAAGAGCCGCCCAGGCACCCGGGCCGAGTTTGTTGTTGCGCTGGAGCGAGCCTTCCAGTTCCTCGCGCAAAGGCAACGACCAAACGAGCAGGCACGCGCCCGCCGCCTCGTCCGCCACGTCCTCGCAAAATCCCTTCGCGGTGAAGGCGGCGAAGAGAACGTTGGTGTCGAATAGGACTCTCACGAAATGATTTTGAAAACATCTTCATCGGTGTAGATGCCCTGGGCGCGGGCCTGCGGCACCAGTTCCCGGCGTGCCGCGCGAAGCGCGCGGCGAAAGATGTCCGCCTTGATCGCCCGGCGGACATATTCGCTGCCGGTGACCCCTTCGGCTTGGGCCATTTTGTCAAGGTTCCGGCGCAGGTCTTTGGGAAGGCTGATGGTCAGGGTCGCTCTCATAGTGTAAGACAATATAAGACATTTGAGCCAGCGTCAAGCAGCGAGGATCAAGATGAAGAATCGGGGAGTTTTGAAACGCTTTACTTCCGGGCTGGCGGCGGCTATTAAACTTGCGGCCAAAATGCAACCAGTGAGTCTTGGCTGGGCAGGGAGGGCAAGGCTCCCGACACTTCGGGACTGCCCGCCGCGGCGCGCGCCGAATGCGCCCTGCCACCCAGGACTGACGCATTGCCACCGAATAATCGGGCTGGCCGGTTTGTCTAATGAAGAGAATCGTGAAATGGCTTTTGGCGGCGGTCTTGGCGGCGGCGGCGGTGTTGCAGTTTTTTAATCCGGCGCTGACCAATCCGCCCGTGGCGCCGGGAAATGATGTGATGGCCAGCAACGCGCCGCCGGCCGAGATCGCGGCGTTGCTGCACAACGCGTGTTATGATTGTCATTCCTGCGCAACGAAATGGCCGTGGTACAGCCATGTCGCGCCGGTCTCCTGGTTTGTGACGGGCCATGTGAACGAGGGCCGGGAGGCGATGAATTTTTCGGAGTGGCCGCATGATGACGCGTATAAGGCGGGCAAGCGCTGGGCCAAGATCAGCCGGCGGGTGGATGACGGCTCGATGCCGCTGAGCAGTTATACGTGGATGCATCCGGCGGCGCGCCTGACGGGGGAGGAGAGGAAGCAGTTGAGCGCCTGGGCGGGGAAAACGGCGGAGAGGATGAAGTAATTGCGGATTGCGGATTTTGAACCACGAAGGGCACAAAGATGGACGGATTTTGGACGCGAGATTCCGTCGGCGGGACGCCGACGGATGCGGTCGAGACGACCGCGCTCCCGATGAAGTCACTAATGATTGGCCTGTTGCCTCACGGGAAAATGTTACCTGGTGAATAAGCCGGGGAGGCGATTCGTTGCCTCAGATTAAATGTTACCGGGTGTTTGTTGATTATTTGGAAAAGGAGAAGGGGCTGGCGTTGGCCAACTGACTTCTCCCCTCCCGTTTTTTGCTCGTCTTTACTCTCCGCCGTCAGGCGGCTGTTTCCAAGCTTTATTTGACTTCCAGTGCGTGCGCCAATACCGGGCGCAATGCTTTCTCCAGTTGTTGGTGCAACGCAAACGGGTCCAGGCTTTCAAACCGCTCGCGCATTTGCCGCCGCTTTTGCCTGGTCAGCACGCCCAGCTTGAGCAGACGCTGATAGGCCGTTTGCGGCGCATCGTGCTGGCGCTTCCAGCGCGCCCCAGTTGAGCCACTCGGTGCCATTGTCAAAATCCAACCCGAGCAAGGCAAAGGGCAGTTGTTCCTCGACTTGGCGCGTCTGCTCCAGCACACCCGCCGCGCCTTTGTTCCACACCACCCGCCCGCTGGTCCAGGCGCTGGCCAGATCCGTAAAGGTCAGGCTCCAAATGAAATTGCCTGCCAGGCTGCTGCCGCAATGGGCCACGCTGTCGGCCTCCAGAAAACCCGCCCGCTTCTCGTTCCAGACTTCCCCTTGAATCGGTATCTGCTGACGCAGCAGCGTGCCAGGTTTGGCGCCACCGAGGCCGCGCCACGGCGTTTGCGCCCGCGCGGGTTGCAACAGCCGATCCAGCGTCGCCGCGCTGACTTGATCCGCCAGCTGGCGCTGGCTCGGCAGCAACCTGCCGTAATGCCGCTGATAATGCGGCAGCCACAATGGCAGCGCCTCGGCCAGACGCTTGCCACAGGGCTGCTCCGCCGCCGTCCAAATCCGTTGCACCACTTCAACCAAACCCTCATATTTGGACTCCGGTCCCGGGGGCGATTTCTTGATCCCGGACGTACTGTTGAGCAGCCGAATGGCGTGCTTGCGGTGATAGCCGTAGTCTTGGCAAAGCTGATCCAAAAGCTGGGCCTTGCCTTGGATCCCTCGATTTTTATACCGGTGCCGCCACCGTTCCAATTGTTCTTCCCGACTGATTGTTTTCATCTTCATTGCCTCCGTTTTCGGGTAACATTTTCCCGTGAGGCAACGATTTCTTTTCCTCCCTCCCCATACACCCCCGCCGGTAACATTTATCTTGAGGCAACTCGCCTGGAAGGCCGTTGGAAATTGGTAATTGAAAATCGGGAATGGGTAATTGAACATATCTCCCGCCATGCGAATTTTATCCGGCATCCAG
>JBEKCX010000524.1:0-4710 GCA_050014655.1 Occallatibacter sp.
GATTCTGCGGCGATTGCATGGCTGAGAATCCGAAGGTCTTTGTTGTGCAGGATGATCTTTGGTGCTGGCACATCCCTGGCCCTAATCTTCTCTGCCTGCTCTGTGCAGAGAAGCGGTTGGGGCGCCCCTTCACGCCAGGAGATTTCAAACCGATCCCGGCAAATGCCTGGGTCTTCGAGACCTTCAGGGCAGGCACTCAGCGGGGCGTATAGCCTCCCCGGAATCCACTATACATAAGATGCGTTATCGGAAGGACTCGCTTTAGATTGAATCAGTTAAACCGGGTTTACAGGTTTCGTTATCAGACGTTTGGATTTTACAGCCGCCACTCTCCATGCTCCCGGATCGCTGCGTGCATGGCGTCCGGGGCAAGATCCAACTCACCGGGCCAGGACACGGCACCGTAATCGAGTGCAGCCTGCGCGAATAGAGACGAGTCACGGAGTGCGGCGAAGACCCCCGCCTTTGGAGAATGTATAAGGGTGGACATGTCAACCAGACCGACGAGGCCATCGGCGAACGCAACCCGCAGACGGAACCCCGAAAGGGCCTCGACTTCGGTCACACTCCATGGGAACCGGGGGGCGGATCCCGGAATGGCTAGGGTAGCGGGTGAATCTTCTTGGGGATGTGATTCTGTGCGCATAGCTCCCAGTCCTCCATGAGTTCGGTGCGGTGCAGCTCGATCCACTCCAGCACCAGATATGTTGCCCGGCTGGGCAACTTACCCTCGATGATAGCAGACGTTTGAATGTCAATCACGGCCTCAGATTCGGCATAGACGGCGTGCATGTGCGGCGGAACGTGGTCGCCGAAGTACATGCGAATCACAATCCCATAGAACCGACTAATTGTTGGCAATTCCGACCCCCCTTTCAATTCCGGCTATTGTGGATGAGCCATCGCTCTGTTGCACAAGCCCGTCGACGCGGCGAAGGCTGTCTTTGAGCTCGTCCAGGCTGTTGACTGTGAATTCGGGTTCCGGCGCGGACGGGGCAGGAACGGACGTCTTAGATGCTTTCATGGTCACTCATTCAATATTCGGGCCTACCAGTGAGTTTATCGCTCGACAGTCGAGCGCGGATAACTTGAAGCGCGGCACCCCACCCACCCACGGTTTCGTCTGACCGTGAGCGAGCTTGTTTGGGGGTGCCATAGGGGCGAAGGTCCGTCCTTGCGCTGTGTTCCTGCGAGCTGAGCACACGGGCATCGAAGCGTCAGCAGGAATATCGACTTGATTGAAATCGGAAGGAAACTCAAGGAGCGAGGCTACGCGCTCTGTCTTAGCTTGTCGTCACTGATGGCATTGACCAGTTCCGGGCCCGTCGTGACTTCGTCGGGATCATCGCCGGCGTGGGGGACACTGCGCCCCAGGCTTGCTGCCCGTGCGCAGAACTTCTTGACCGAACGCGGACCTGGGATCTTGATCGCCTTGTAGGGCCGGAACCTGTTGGGATACACGTCGGCCATCAATCCGAAGCTCCCCTGGAGGCAGTTGTGACAGGGGGAGCCAGGCTTTGCGCCAGTCTCCAAACGCGGCACGCAGAGTACTACGGGATCATCGCCGGTCCCCTTCCCTGCCCCAGTGTCGAACTTGTGCGCGGGGCGACCGTGGGGCCTTTGCCGCCTCACGCTGAGGTAGAAGTCTTCGATCTGTTCCAGAGTTTCGGCGAAATCCTTGTTCAGAAAGACTCGATCGAATTGAGAGGATGCTGCAACTTCCTGCTCGTAGCCAGCGATGCGAGACTGGCTGTTTGGGCAGTTCCGCTCAACGATCCGCGCCGCCGCCGCGGCTGCCGATACTGGCTGGATGAAGATGCTGATGGAGTTTGGAAGCCGCTGACGAAGAGCGAGGGCGCCCCCGCCTGTGAGGATGAGAGCTCGATCGCACATTCCGGCCAAGACGGCACGGGGGATTCCGTAGCTTTCGGTGTAGGTTTCGGCACACTCGATCAGATCACCGGCCCGGTTCATCTCATCGAACTGATCGGGGGAGACAAAGTGATAATCCTCGCCCGATACTTCACCAGGCCTTGGCAGCCGTGTTGTGACGGTGATTGCCCTAGTTAAGAACGAAACGCGGCTCACGAGTGCCCGCGTCAAAGTTGTCTTGCCCGATCCGGAAGGACCTGCAATGAGAAGAACTGTACCCAACATTGAGGCTCCTTCCGTTATCTTACACAGTGGCAGTGGTATATCCGAGAAGCAGGTAAGAAAACGCAAAACGGCCGCTCCTGAGAGCGGCCGTTGTGAATTGAATTCGATTTATAGGGGTTGTAGTCGGTTTATTGGGTTGATAGGGACCCTCCGAAGAGGCAATCCCATTCGACATAACCCCCAAAACCGGAGGCCACGTCAAACTGTGTAGAATTTTACCATATATCCGTTGCTCCTTGCGTGGGGGGCTGGGTACTGGTTATTTGATGTTGGGTGGCTAGGGCCGACATCGCGCGAGTTCCCGTTGGAACTGTCTTCGCAATCTGCGAATAGAAAGAGGCGAGCATATCTACGGTTTGATCCGTCTTCTGCTCAAATCCGCTCGTGTTGGACAGGTACAGCAAAAGGCTAAAGGTTTCGCTGCCAACGCGAAGAACATGCACTGTGCGCGCCGTGGTTGCCTTGTGGCCCCACCAATAGTCGTGGACATATTAGAGAAACGACGCGGCCAAGGTATCAGATGCGAGCACTTGCTCAACCATGCGGTGGACCATTACGGACGCTGAAACTCGCTCATCATGGGCAAGCTTCTCCAGCGCAGACATTACAGGCACCTCGAGGAGAAGCGGCTTCCTATTTGATTCTGAAGGTTTATTACCCGAAAAGGGGGGTAGCTGCCTAAGTACAGTGACCACTACCGGCTGTGGTTTTGCATCTGCTCGCTGGAACGCGAGGGTCTATAGCGAGTCGGAGGGGTGACGACCGCATGTTGCAGAAGCCTGAGGAAGAGCAGTCCGCGTTGGCGGGAGTGGCGGCGATTGAAGCGAAATGCAAATTCATCCAGATAGGCGTCCAGATGCTCGGCTGTCACTGATCCTTGATGGGTGCCGAGCAGCCAGCGCTTGAGAAGCGAGGCAACTGTATGCACCCCAGGCATGGAAACATGTGCCGGATCTCCACTTTGAGAAATGTTGATGCGGTGGTGGATGTATCCCTTTTTGGAAAGTTCGTTGTAGCCGTTCCATCCGTCGGTGCGCACCTCCGAGTCCGCCTCAACCGCAGCGCAGACAAAAGGAACCAGACTGGTGCCGGAGACGTCTTCGACGCGATTCAGGCGTACGCGGCCATACCCCTTTGGCGATAACACTTCGATGGCGATGGCAACAATGAATTTGCGGTTTGTGCCCCGTCCGCGCATGCCGTGCTCGATGCCGCCCACATAGGTTTCATCCACCTCGACGGACCCGCGCAGGCAATCCCGCCCTGGCCGCACCATGGCGGTGCGCAACTTCTGTAAGAGGGTCCACGCGGTTTGATAACTTCCCAGCCCCAGCAGTCGCTGTAGGCCGAGCGCACTGACTCCATGCTTCTGGTTGGTCATGTACCAGGCTGCGGCAAACCATTCCTGAAGCGAAATCCGGCTGCGGTCGAAGATCGTCCCTGCCGTGACAGAGACTTTACGACCGCAAGCAGAGCAAGACCAGCGCCCATCTGCTGTTCGCCAACCCTTTGCGCCTCGCACTTTGGGCAGCGAACACCGGTTGGCCATCGCAACTGCTCCAGATACGCGGCGCAAGACGGCTCATCAGCAAACCAGTAACAAAACTCCTGCCAGGTTCCTGGATACGGCGGGTAAATTTCCCGAGTTGGCGGATCAGCAACCACTACCTGTAGAGTGTACTGTACTTAGGCAGCTACCCCACTTACCCGAATTTAGAACAAGTTGCATTTCTATCTGATACTTCGGTTTCTAAATAAGTTGCACATCTTTATGAGATATGCACGGAGGTGGGACGTGGACGGATTGTTAGTTCGTCCACGTCTCAGGGTTTAGGCAGCGCGTCTCTCGATCGCAGGGACAACCTGCATATTGAGGGCGAGACGGTAGAGCTTCTGGAATGTAGGGATGGTATCCAGGTTCTGCAACTCGTGACGAAGAAGCAAGGATCGCAGTGCCGATGGATGCGTGTGCTCGGCGACTTCCCTGATTTTGGTCAGGAGAGCAACGGCCGCATCCAACTTTGCCGTGGCCAAACCGAACTTCTCCCCCTTGATTTCGCCGACGTCCAGCTTTGCCGCCAAGGTTTCGAGGATGTTGTCCGCCAGGTTGAGTCCGAGGATGGTTTCGTACGTCTTGCGTGCTGCGCGAAACTTCTGCTCTGGCTCACTGATGGAGTGGACTTGTCCTTGCTGCGGCGGAACTACTGCGGTCGCCGTGGGTGTCGCGAGCACTTGCGGCACTTGCGCGACTTGCGGCACTGTAGCTGCCACAGGGGCGGACTGCTGGGGCTGAGCGCCCTGCTGACGAGTTCCCTGCTGCTGCGTTGGAGTCGCCGAACGGTTTGCTATTGGCGCAACGTTGCTCTTTGGCCGCGTTCCTCCAGGCATCGCCCATCCCGGCAGATCCGGCAACTTCGTTGCATTACCACGTTCATCGAGCGGGACCCACAACACGCTTCCAAGCTCTTTGAACCGGTAGAAGTACTCGCCCAACCCGAACATGGATGCCGCGCGCTTCTTCGCCTGGGCTTCCGCACGCGTCACAGCGTTGTC
>JBEKCX010000525.1:0-2635 GCA_050014655.1 Occallatibacter sp.
ACGCCACCAGCTTCTTCCAATCCTGCTGCATCAGGCTCACCAGCGCGCCGTAAACAATGCCGATGATAGAGAGCACCGCCAGAATCTGCACGATGGTTTGATCGATCGACGCTCCGGGCAGCAGCGGCAGCGAAAAGCGGAGGAAGCCGTAAGTCCCCATCTTCAACAGCACCGCCGCCAGGATCACCGAGCCGGCTGTGGGCGCCTCCACGTGCGCATCCGGCAGCCAGGTGTGGAACGGGAACATCGGCACCTTGATGGCGAAGCCCAGGAAGAATGCCCAGAACACCCACTGCTGCAAGTGGAGCGGCAGGTTGAGCTTCATCAGCTCCGCGATTTCAAAGGTGTAGAACCCGAACTGCGCGTAGTGCTGGAAGTAGAGCGTCAGAATGCCCAGCAGCATCAGCACCGAGCCGGCCAGCGTGTACAGGAAGAACTTGATGGCGGCGTACAGCTTGCGCGGGCCGCCCCAGATGCCGATGATGAAGTACATCGGCACCAGCACCAGCTCCCAGAAAACGTAGAACAGGAAGAAATCTAGCGAAATGAAGACGCCGATCATGCCCGTCTGCAACAGCAGGAACATGGCATAGTATTCCTTAGCGCGGTCCTCGATGGCGGACCAGGAACACAGCGTGGCGATGAAGCCCATCAACGTGGTGAGCATCACCAGCAACAGGCTGATGCCGTCCATCCCGAGGTGATAGTGCGCGCCCAAGGACGGAATCCAGTCGAAGTGCTCCTCGAACTGGAAGCCGGCGATGTTTTTGTCGAAACGGAATACCAGCGGCAGGGAGACCAGGAAGCCGGCCAGGCTGGTCAGGTTGGCCCAAATGCGGATGAGGCCCCGGTTCGAAGCAGGCAGGAAGAGTAACACCGCGAGGCCGGCCAGCGGGGTGAGAAGAACGATGCTGAGGATGTGCTGGTCCATAGCTTACCTCGCGACGTAATACCCCAAGAACGCCAGCACCCCGACCACCACGAACAGCGCGTAAGTCTGCACCCGGCCGCTCTCCAGCAGGCACGCCGGATAAGAAAGCAGCTTGACGGAAAACGAGGTGAAGCGCACCGCGCCATCGACAATCCAGGTGTCCCACCACATGGAGAGCTTCGCGCTCGCGCGCGTCAGCCAGCCCGCGCCATTGACGCCGCCATCTACAATCGTGCGGTCGAACTCCGCCATGGCGCTGCCGCCGCCCTTGCCCAGACCGTTGACGAAAAGGAAATCGTAGATCTCGTCCACGTACCATTTGTTGTAGAGAACCGTGTGCAGCGGGCGGAAGCGCGTCATTATGCGATCAGGAATGTCCGCACGCTTCGAATAAAGATAATAGGCCAGCGAAATTCCGCCGGCGGCCACGGCCACGGATAGAATCATGAGCGACCATTCGGTGGATGCGGGATGCTCACTCTCGGAGCCGGCCAACGCAAACATCGGCTCCAGCCAGCGCGGAAACGCGCGGAAGCCTTCGCCGAAAATCGACCACAGCTTGGGCACGCCGAGCCAGCCCGCCAGCACGCTGCCCGCCGCCAGGGCGATCAGCGGCCAGGTCATCGCCGCCGGCGACTCGTGAACGTGCGCCGCCACCTCCGGCTTCACGCGCGACTGGCCGTAGAACGTCATGTTCATCAGCCGCCACATGTAGAACGCCGTCATCGCCGCCGTCACCAGTCCCACCAGCCACAGCACCGTCGAGCCTTTGGGCGAACTGAACGCCTGCCACAGAATTTCGTCCTTGGAAAAGAACCCGGCCAGACCCGGGATGCCGGCGATCGCCACCGAGCCCACCCACATGGTCCAGTGCGTCACGGGGATCTTCTTCTTCAAAGCGCCCATGTAGCGCATATCCTGCTCGCCGCTCATGGCGTGGATCACCGAGCCCGAACCAAGGAAGAGCAGGGCCTTGAAGAACGCGTGCGTGAACAGGTGGAAGATGGCCACCCAATACGCGCCCACGCCGAGCGCCAGAAACATATAGCCGAGCTGGCTGACCGTCGAGTACGCCAGCACGCGTTTGATATCGTTCTGCACCAGCGCGATGGTAGCGGCAAAAATCGCCGTGAAAGCGCCGATCGCGGCAACCCACATGCCCGCCACCGGCGTCAACTGGAACAGCGCCGAAGACCGCGCCACCATGTACACGCCCGCCGTCACCATGGTGGCCGCATGGATCAAAGCCGAGACCGGCGTGGGACCTTCCATGGCGTCCGGCAACCAGACGTACAGTGGAACCTGCGCCGATTTGCCGGTGGCGCCGAAAAACATCAGCAGCGCCATCGCCGTCAGCACGCCGTAACCGGCTTCCACGGGAAATTGCCCGCTGCGCAGCGCGGCGTTGACGTCGGTGAACCGCACCGTGCCCAGCACCGAAAGCATCAGCAGCATGCCGAGCACGAAGCCGGTGTCACCCACGCGGTTGACGATGAACGCTTTCTTGCCGGCGTCCGCCGCCGATTTCTTGTGGAAGTAAAAGCCGATCAGCAGGTAACTGCACAGCCCCACGCCTTCCCAACCGACAAACAGCAGCGTGTAGTTGTTGGCCAGCACCAGCATCAGCATGAAGAAGATGAACAGGTTGAAATATCCGAAAAAGCGATAAAACCCGTTGTCGTGCGCCATGTAACCGGTGGCATA
>JBEKCX010000526.1:0-3144 GCA_050014655.1 Occallatibacter sp.
CGGAAATGCACTCTCCAATTCTTGGCTTTTTTCAACCGTTAATTGCGTGCGTCCTGAAAGATCAGAAATCCGATCATGGTCGCAGGGTGACGCCTTCGGTGGCCAGTCCGACTTTGGTTATGTCCGATTGCCGGAGGGCGTCCAGCACGTTGACGATGTTCTGGTATGCCAAATTATCGGCGGCTTTGACTACCACGGCAGGGTCGGGATCGGCCGCCTTCAATTGGCGCAGTTTTTCTCGGAGCACGGGCATGATGAGGGGTTCGTCGTTCAAGAAGGTGCGGCCCTGGCCGTCAATGACAATTCGATTGATTTTCGGCTCCGGCTCATCAGGTTGGCGCGGCGGAAGCTGGGCGGAAGGCAGCGACATTTCCAAATTGTTCATCATTTGAGGGGTGGTGATGATGAAAATCACCAGCAGAACAAACACCAGGTCCAGGAGCGGCGTAATATTCAATTCCGCCAGCGTGCCGTGATGGAAATGTCCGCGTTTTTTCATTAGTTTTGCACCACCGGCTCGAGGTTGTCCTGTACGTCGAACCGGACCAGGAAGCGCGCCGGAAAGTCTGGCGGCGGCGGCCGGTCAAGCCTCCGCGTGGCGGCGATGGCCTGCCGCACCGAATCGTCCCAGCGCGAATCGCCGGAGCTTTTCTTCCAAACGGGGTCGCTGATCTGCCCTTGCTGATCCACGGCGACTTCAACCTCGGCGACGTAATTGTCGTCGGCGATGCCGCCCGGGCGCTGCCATTTGGATAGGAAGGCGTGTTCGACGGAACCTTTGTAAAGTTGAACGGGGTTAGAACTGGTTTGGACGGCCTGACCACCGCCAAAAACAAACGATGGCAGGTCCGCCGCGGGGGGCGCGACCACGATGGGGGCGGTGACGACTGAGGGAGGCGGGGCTGCGGATATTTCTTTTGGCGGTTCGGTTTGGGCGGTCTCGATCTTGAGGGCTTCAATCGTCTTGGGCGGCTCGGCCTGGGGTGGTTCTGCCTTGGGCTTCTCCGGTTCTTTCGGCTTTTCCGGCGGCTTTTCCTTGATCATCTGGACCGAGATCTTTTTCAACTGCTCTCCGAGCAATCCCTGGCGCGCCGCGAAAAAAACAAGCACCGCGACAATCGCGACGTGGAAGAAAAGGGAGATGAGAAGGTTCACCCGTGCCGAGTTCTCTGTTTTTTCTGGCGGGGCTTGGGGGAGCATGGCGATGGCAGTTAATGGATGGGATCGGTGGCCAGATCGAGTTTGGCGACGTTGGCCTGCTGGCAGGCGTCGAGCACGGCGCGGATGCGAAGGAAGGGGGTCTGGCCGTCGCCGCGCAGGATGACGCTGAGGTCCGGATCCTCCGCGCGCAGGCCGGCCAGGACCGGCTGGAGATCGGCCAGTTCCACCAGCTTCTTATTGACGTAAATTCCGCCCCCGGCATCCACGGTGATATAGTTGGCTTTGCGCGGCGGGTCTTTCTCGTGCTTGGCGGCGGTGGGCAATTTCAAATCCAGATCGTTCACAATCGGCGTGGTGGTGATGATGAAAATGACCAGCAGCACGAACGCCAAGTCGAGCAACGGAGTGATGTTCAACTCCGTGAGCGTGTGGTGGGCGCTATGGGAGCACTTCTTCATGCTGTCACGAGCGCCGCGGCATTCCGGTTTTGTTCGGCGCGCTGAATGGCGCCGGCAATCTTGTCCTCGATGTCGCGATTATCCACATAGACATGCTCGATTTGCGTGACGTAGCGGGTGGCGAAGCCATCCAATTCCTGGGTGATGGCGCGAATGGTGGTGACCATGAAATTGTAGGCGAACATGGCGGGAATGGCGACGAGCAGGCCGGTGACGGTGGCAATGAGCGCGCCGGCGACACCTGGCGCCATGGCCGTGAGCGAGGCGGAATTGGCGCGGGCGATGCCGGCGAAGGTTTCCATCACGCCCCACACCGTGCCCAGCAGGCCAATGAACGGACCGCCCGCCACCGCCGTGGACAGGACAATCATGCCCTTTTCCAGGGACATGGCCGAGGCGGCGGCGGCTTCTTCGAGAGCGACCTTCACGGCTTCAAAGGAGGCGGCGCTGATTCGTTTTTGGCCGTTGACGGCGATGGGATTCTGTTTGAGATGATACTCGAGCTCATCGGCGCCGCGAACGTAAAGCTGGTAGGCTGGCGCGCCCGGGAACGCCTCCGCCTTGCGTTTGATGTCGAGCGGATCGCGGGTGGCGTTGTAAGCCTCGAAAAAGCGCCGCGCCCATTTGCGGGCCAGGTAAAGCTGGCGGAATTTGGTAATGATAATCGTCCAGCTAAACATGGACAGGAAGAACAAGACGAGGATGGTCATCTTGCCTTCGGTGGTCGCTTTGTCGAAAGCGAACTGAAGCGCGCCGTCGGCAAGAATGGGAGTGATGGTGGAATGGATCATGGCTGGCGGCTCATTTCTTTCCCGGCAAAATGACCGTCACCCGACTGGCTTTTTGGGCGAGGGTGATGGTCCTGTCTTTTTTCTTCTTGTCGTCGTCGCCGGTCGTCTGGTTGTCGGTTGCGGCCAAGGCGGCGCCGGCGTCCTCGGCGACCTTGGAATCCGACTTGGAGACGTTGGAGGCGGGGACGCCGACGTTCGCTTGGGCGGTGTTTCCGGAAGTGGACACGGATTGAGCAATCAAACTGGCAGTGATCGTCTCGCCGCTCACGCTGGCATTGCCGCCGCTGATGACGGTGCCGCTGACGGTGCCGGCGGCGGAAATGCTGACGCCACCGCCGCCAAACGCCGTGACGTTGACGCTGGACTGCGAATTGACGTTGACGGATCCGGTGCCGACCAGAATGCCGTTGACCGCGCCGCCGGCGGTGATTTGGAGGTTGCCGCCGATAACGCCGGAACCGCTCGCGTTGATGTCTTTGCCGGCGTTCAGGTCAATGAAGGCGTTGGGAGGGTTGGGGCCGTTGAGGGAGATTTGGATGATGCCGCCGGCGCTGGCATTGATGCTGCCGTCCGGCGTTTCGATGGTGATATTGCCGAGGACTCCGTGCGAACCAGGAAGCGTCGTGGCCAGAATGCCGCTGCCTGCCACGGTTGCGGGAATGGATGTCAACTGTCCTGTCGCCGGATCCAATTCGACGCCTTGCATGCTGACGTAGCCGACGCCGCCCGTGCCG
>JBEKCX010000527.1:0-2687 GCA_050014655.1 Occallatibacter sp.
AGATAAGTTTAGTAGAACTTAATTGATCTTGAATGCGGGAGCAATCAATCGTAGTATGTTTATGTGACTCCCGGTAAAGTGCCGGATTCGTAGGGTGCGTTGAACTGCCGTCTGTAATGTGGTCACCTGGGCGGCTCGGAGCTACTGGTGAAACCGACCTTAGATGCAAATAAGGTCGGTTTTATTTTTTCTGGTGAATAAACAATGGAGACAATCACACAAGGTGTGGATACACTTATATAACTTATATAATAGTTTAGGAATCCAATCTTTCCCGGAGTTAAGTTTATGATGTGCCGATATCGTGAAGGTAAAGGAAAATGTACCTGGTGGATCGCAGGATGCGTAAATTCGTGCGTTTCAGCAGAAATCAAGCAGGCATGCAGTGGGCAAATTCCACGTTATAAGACCCAAGACATTAGGATCAATAGCTGCTCTTGCCGATCACCAGTGACAGCGAGTGCACTCGGCACAAAGGAAACAGATGTCGGTAGATATTCAAGAGGGAAGAAAGAATGAGTCAATGCCCGTATCCAGAAACTTTTATAAATCCTGTGTCCCTCCAAACAGAGTCAAATAGCCTTTATTTCGTTTGGCATCAAGGATATGAGGCTCACAAGTTTGAAATCGCAAACCTGTCAATAAAAATTGCCCGGTTAGCAGTAGAGCTCGAAAACGAAATTAGAAAAATTACAGAAATGAAAAGAGAATTGGAAAAAATAAAAAAACAAATTTTAAAGGATGCATCATTTTAAAATTGGGAGAAATTTTAATGTGTGGTATTGTAGGTTACATTGGGAAAGAAGAAGCGGCATCAATTCTATAGGGAGGCCTAACACGACGTAATAAGGATTCATTGACACCAATTCGCCTAGAAATGAGTGACGGAGATGGGCGCAATGTTCGAACTGTTGATTCGATAGATGAGCTGGAGTTCTCGGATATGGGTTGGCTAACGTTTTGTGAGTCCGGCGAAATTGTAGTGCATGAAATACAAGGCTAAAGCGTAGATATGATTCTCTAGTTTGACACACAGCATTCCTTCCAACTATTACAAACCTATCGCCGCGTTAATGTTAGGGCGTTTCTTTCTCAAATCCGCTTCCTGTGTTATCTGACAAGTGCCCGACCGCATTATACACCGCTGCCCATTGAAAAATTGCACCAAAAAACAATAGACAGTACAATGGATTTATGCAATTAGATGAACAGGGCAAGCCTTCAAGAACTAATCCAGATGTGGAACACTTTAATCAATGGGCACTCACCTACGAGCAATCGATTATGCAGCGACTGCTTTTTAGTCCCGTTCACACAAAAATGCTATACCTATTGGTGAACGAAGGGACTAAAGAGCCGCCGAAATGCATTCTGGACGTGGGTTGCGGAACCGGTCGCTTTTTGCGTGTCGCTTCGGTCCGATGGCCTCAGGCCCAATTATTGGGTGTCGACCCTGCAGAACAGATGGTTTTGGAAGCTGTACGATTGAATCCGCGGGCCACTTTTAAAGTTGGTTTCGCTGAGTCTCTTCCGTTTCCTGATGAGAGCGCTGATATTATAGTAAGCAGTTTATCATTCCATCATTGGGAAGACCATCAAAAGGGAATTCATGAGATCGCCCGCGTGTTACGCCCGGGGGGATTGTTGTGCCTTGCTGATCACAATATGTTGCTCGCCAAACTGTGGAGGGAGAAAGTCAAGAGCCGTAAAGAGATTCAAACATTTATGGTTGAAGCGGGTTTTACAGTTCGGCGACGTCAAGAATTAGGATTGCGTTTCGTGCTTATCACATTGGCGCAAAAAAGTGCTCCGAATGCGTCTATACAGTCATAGAAAATTGACGGTGCGAGTTATGACTATAACTTATATGGAATTTCATCCACAATATTCAACCCAAATGTGATGCCAAACTTCAGCCCGTTTGGAGAAAAATTATGAAATACAAACAGATTGAACGGTCACCCAAAACATTCATCCTTGTCTTTGAATATGTAATTCGCTGCCTTAAATAGTCATAAAATTAAACTCTGAAAAGTAACAAATTCATGACATTTCAATTCAGCACGGTTCCCCAAGGCCGCTATTCTAACCTTTAGTTATCTGTGATTTAGGGTTTTCCGGTGAACTTCACGATGCTATTCAATTTCTATTATGCAAACTCACCTGAACTACCTGTTTCATCGTGTCTAATCATTCAGTGCAGCCCACCAAGACAATAGTGATTTATGTTACACAGTGACCAATATTACTGATAGCTTAATGATTATGACGTAGACTCATATATAGGTGGGAAAAAAGATGTTCAAATATAAGAAACTGTTGGTGGGGTTTGGAGTAGGCATTATCACTACCGTGATGTGGCTAGTTTCTGCTTGCACCCAACTCGGAGACAATACGGTTCCTAACCAGCCGGCCAAAGTCGTTAACTCATCGGTGACAAATTCGACCACAACGACTGAACCATCGACTTTGAGTAAAGCGACAACAATTGTAACCACACCCGCAACGACTCAATCATTAGCCGTCACTACCTCCACGCCAGCATCATCCCCTACAACGCCGGCAGTAAGCACGACGACTACCACTGAACCACCAACTGTAGATAATTCTACCCAGACTACCACCACAACTCCGTTTTATGATGTAGATATCAATACCTACACTCTTGCTGTAACTGGAGCAGTAAG
>JBEKCX010000528.1:0-11165 GCA_050014655.1 Occallatibacter sp.
GAATCTCTGGCGCTGGTCAAACTCGGTTCGGGAAAAAATCTCCTGGGTTTCTACATGTATCACGGCGGCGAAAATCCCGAAGGCAAACTGACCAACCTGAACGAGACGCAGGCGACCAATTACTGGAATGATCTGCCGGTGAAAAATTACGACTTCCAGGCGCCCATCGGTGAATACGGCCAGGAACGCGAGCATTACCACTTTTTGCGCCTCCTCGGTTTGTTTTTGAAAGACTTCGGCCCCGGTCTTTCCGGCATGTCGTCACGAACACCCAATGGGCGGGGATCGCTCAACTGGGTCGCGCGTTCCGATGGCGACAGCGGCTACCTCTTCGTGAGCCATTATCAGTATTTGTCGCCGCAACCGAACCGGGAAAATGTCCAATTCCAAATCAAGTTTGCCGGAGGCAACGTCACCGTGCCATCCGAGCCGGTGACGATTCCCTACAACAGCCGCTTTTTGTGGCCGCTCAACCTGGATCTCGGCGGAGTCAAGCTGGTTTGCGCCTCCGCCCAGCCGATTTCGCAGGTCAATGATGGGGCGACGCGTTACACCGTGTTCAAACAAACGGCCGCGATACCCGCGGAATTTGTTTTCGATGCGGCAACGGCCACGGTGGATTTTTCGACCGGGAAAACAACGAGCGAGAACTCGCGGATATATATGCGCAACGTCCAACCCGGTTCGGACGCGGCCATTCGGCTGCGCGGAAAGGACGGAACAAGCCACGTCATCATTCTGCTCGACGAGGAAGCGGCGCAGGGTTTCTGGAAAGGTGAATGGCAGGGGCAGGAACGTCTTTTCCTGACGCGCGCGACTTTGCTGCTGGATGGATCCGCGTTGCGCCTGCGCGCGGAGAGCCTGGAGGATCTTTCCGTCGGGATATTGCCCGCGCCGGCAAGTCTCACCGATGGCAGGGGAAACGCGCCTGCGAAGGACGACGGGTTGTTCCGCCGTTTTTCGCCCCGGATTGCGCCCGCGGGGCAGTTGCAGACCGTCCTGGAGAAAGTCCAGCCCGCAGGCCCGGCCCGCACGATCCCAATTGCCCCGAGGGTTTCCGGCCGCTCGCAGGGAATGGCGATGCAGCCGGAGGACGCGGATTTCGCGCAGGCGGCCGTTTGGCGGGTCAAGCTTCCCGCCGGCGTTGCCGCCAGCCGCGACCTTCGTTTGCGGGTGCGTTACACGGGTGATGTCATTCGCGCGTATCTGGGCGACAAATTGATGGACGATGATTTCTACAGTTCCCGGCCCTTTGAAATCGGCCTGCGCCGCTACGGCCCCGCCGTGTATCGGGACGGTCTGACGCTCAAAATTCTCCCGCTGCGTCAAGACGCGCCCATTTACCTCCCCGTTAGTTCCAATCTCAAATTCGACGACACCCGCACCGCGCTCACCCTGGACGGCGTGGATGTTGTCGAGACGCTGGAAGCGCGGTTGGTGGCGGGATAATCAGGTTTGAATTCATCTTGTGAAAAATTCGCACTCACGTCGCCGGTTCATAAAAAACTCCGCACTGTTTGTCGGCGCGGGCATGAGCTTTCCGTTGCTGCGAACTTTTGCAGACGACACCAACGCGCCCGCTGCGTTGCCGGAAAAAACTTTGGCCGCGCCACCGCCGCCCGCGACGGTGGCGGCGATGGCCGATGTGTCCTCCGTCATGCCCAGGCACGGCACCGTGAGCATTAAACCCGCAGCCAAGTGGGACGAAGGCCTGGCCGCCGGCAACGGCATCATGGGCGCGATGCTTTACGGCGGGCCGGTCGAGGAGACGATTCTGGTCAATCACTGCAAGCTCTGGCTGCCCGCCGGATCGCGCGAAGTTTTGCCGAACGCCGGGGATGCCCTGCCCGAAATGCGCCGCCTCATCGGCGAGAGCGGCTATCGCGCCGGGCAGCAATACTTTTTGCAGAAGGCCCGCGAGAGCGGCTGGGGCGGACAACTGGTTTGGACGGATGCTTTTCATCCCGGTTTTTTCCTGAAGATTTCGCAACCTCAGGACGGTGCCATCACGAACTACGCGCGCGTCGAGGATTTTGCGACCGGCGAAGTCTGGGCGCAATGGCGGACGCCGCAGGGCGGTTTTGCGCGCCGGCTTTTCGTCTCCAAAACCGACAACACCATTGTCGCCACCACCACCGGCCCGAATGGCAAAGTGTCGCTCAAGCTGGTGATGGATAAGGTGGAAAACAATCTGATCGACTCCACGGTGACCCACACCGACGGCTGGATCACCTGCCACAACGTTTACGTGAAAGGCAAGGGCGGCTACGACGGCGTGGTGCGCGTGATCAACGACGGCGGCACCCAAACCTGCGACGGCAAATCCATCACCGTCAGCGGAGCGGATTCCGTCACGTTGTTGATTCGGATTCTTCCCTGGCGCACTCCGCTGTTGGACAGCCAGGCGTGGGCGACCGATCCGGCGAATCCTGATTTCGCTGGGGGTTTTCATCCGGCCAGCCGCAGCACGGTGCGGGCCGCAGGCACGGCTTATGATCCACGATGGATGGACGGATTGAAAAAGGATTTGCAGTCCATGCCCGCGAGCTACGCCAAGCTGTTTAAGCCGCACGCGGCGGTGTGGGGCGACGCGTTTAACCGCGTGTCGGTGGATTTCGGCGGTTCGGCGGAAGAACGCGCCATGCCGTCAGAGGCGATCCTGGACAAGGGGCAAAGGGAACAGCTTCTCTCGCCGGCGTTGCTGGAACGGATGTATGACGCTGGCCGCTACGTTTATATGTGCTGCGCCGGGCCGGAGACGACGCCAACACTTGTCGGCATCTGGACTGGCACATGGAAGCCCGCATGGTCGGGCGATTATACCACTGACACAAATCTCCAACTCGACAATGAACTTGCCTTCAGCGCCAACCTGACGGATTACATGAACGGCTATTTTTACCTGTGGAACAGCTTTCTGCCCGACTTCCGCCGTAATGCCAGGGCGCTTTTCGGTGCCCGTGGCATCTTCATCGGCAGCCGCGCTTCCAATAACGGTTTGTCGCTGCACTGGGACGGCGGATTTCCCGGCAATCAGTGGACGCCTGGCGCAAGCTGGATCGCCCACTGGTATTACGACTACTACCAATACACCGGCGATCGCGAGTTTCTCCGCACGAACGCCATTCCATTCATGAAGGAATGCGCGCTATTCTGGGAGGATTTTTTCCAAGGCACCGAAGATGCGAGCGGGCATTATACGTTTCGTCCGTCCTATTCCGCCGAAAACGGCTCGGGCGACAACGCCAGCCTGGACATTGAAATCACGCATGAGTTGTTGAGCAACCTCATCGCCGGCTGCGAAACGCTCGGCATCGAGCAGCGTGGCGTAGCGCGCTGGAAGTCCCTCCTGGCGAAACTGCCGCCGCTGCTGATCAATGACGAAGGCCAGCTCAAGGAATGGTCGAATCCAACGCAAGGGGAGAAGAATAATCACCGCCATCTGATGCATCTCTATGGGGCCTTCGAGAGCCGGCAGTTCAGTCCGGACGGCGATCCGAAATTATTTGAGGCTGCGAAAATCGCGTTGCTCAACCGCGTCAGCGCCAGCCGCGAGAGCGCGACGCACGGCTTCATGCACATGGGTCTCGCGGCCGCCAGTCTGGGCCTGGGCGACTTGGCGTTCGCACGCATCGAAGAACTCGCCAAGCGCCGGCCCACTAACCCGAGTATGGTGGATTCACATAACCCTGGCCCGCAAACTTTGTGCGACGATGGCAATGGGGCGGTGCCGGAGATCGTCGCGCGCATGCTGATGCGCTCGGAATTCGACACCCTCACCTTCCTGCCCGCGCTCCCGAAAGAGTTGCGAAATGGCAGCTTAAAGGGACTCCGCGCACATGGCGGCTTTGAAGTCAGCCTCGACTGGCAGGCCGGCACATTGAAAAGCGCCACCGTGAAATCACTCGCCGGAAACCCCTCGCAACTGCGCTACGGGTCGAAGACCCAAGAACTGAAACTGAAGCCGGGCCAATCGTTTACTTGGACCCCATAGGATCAGATGAACACGATGCTCTCATCTCTTCTGGTCACTGCCTCTCGGACGGCTGTGGCCCTGGGACTGTTGCTGGGAACCTCGCTTGCGGCGCAGGCGCTCCCCGCGGATCTATATCCGCCCGCCGAGCAGCGGATAGAGTCGCCGGGGAATCTGGCTTACCGGGCTATCCTATTCACTCCACCAGCTACAACTTCTTTGGCGAAGCGAATCTCCAGCACACCACCAGTAGTGGTCGGTGGAGTCATTCGGATAGGTCGGCTGGCTTATTACATCGACCCCGTCTCGGGTGACGACACGCATTCGGGTCTAAAAAAGGAGCTGGCCTGGCGGGCATTCAATCCCGTCAACCGTCTGAATCTCGCCGCGGGCGACCAATTGAACATCATCGCTCCGGGTGCTTTTGAGCAGACCCTGACGATCACGGGGCACGGGAGCGCCGCCGCCCCCATCAGGGTTCACTTCGCACCGGGGCGCTATGGTGTTTTCCCCAAGAATGCCCTGCGGAGAAAATTGGATATCTCCAATACGGATGATGACCCGGACGGGGACAAAGCTATTGGGCTGTTGTTTGATCACGCCTCCCATGTGGAGGTGTCGGTGCAGGGGGCGCGACTGGTCTGTCGCGGCAAGATGGTGGAAGTGTGCGTCGATAGAAGCCAGTATTTGCCTCTGAGGGCTTCTAAAGCAGTCGGCAGGACCCGCGGCGTTTCATTGGAGCAGAAAGATACCGCATGAAAATGACCATGATTAGATCCGGGCGGCTGGTCATTATTGCCGCGTTCCCGGCCGGCACCGCAGCCATTGCCATCACCAACTGGCGTCGGTTTTCACTTGGCTTGTGGCGTGTGCCTCGAAGCGAAATTGCGAATGCTTTTTCCCTTAGCGTGTTTCCCAAAGTCATCCTGTTTACACATGAAGGCCGCTTATTCACCAACGGTGACGCAAGTTGCCTGGATTGTTTATCATGTGCATAATCCCAGAAAAATAGCCCACAAAAACCAAAAGAGTCTTGCCAGCCACAAGCCTTGAGCCAAAATCATAGAGAAGAATCGGTCCATGAAAAAGACAATTCCCTCAAACCGCAAATTCCAGGTTAAATGTGTCCGTTGCCTAACGCTTTTCTTAATCGTCTGGGGAGGCACATATTTGCCCGCAAGAGCCGATGCTTCCACTCCGACATGGAATGTCCGTGACAGTGGCGCCAAGGGTGATGGGCTAACCTTGGACACCTTGCCGATCCAACAAACCATCGACAATTGTTCCAGCAAAGGGGGAGGAATCGTGGATTTCCCTCCCGGCAGCTATCTCATCGGAACCCTTTACCTGAAAAGCAATGTTACTCTCAACCTGCGGGCGCAGGCTGAAATCGTGGGCACGACCCACCTCGATCAATATGGATCGGACACTGGGATTTCCCCCTATTACCCCGAGGACCTGGACAAATGCCTGATCTATGCGAAGGACGCCAAGAACATCACGCTGACCGGGGCCGGGGCGATCAACGGCGGCTTTCCCGCGAACGAAAAGCCCGTGCCCGCTCCTGGCGCGACCGGCCGCGAAATCACCGCCCATCCCATGCTGATTCGCTTCGATGGCTGTGAAAATATCCGGCTCGATTCACTCAAGCTCTACGGGTCGTCTTCCTGGTGCATGCACTTTGCGCGTTCCAAGAATATCGTCCTGACCAATCTCGATGTGCCGAACAAACACCAGGACGGCGTGGACTTTGAAAGCTGTGAAAATGCCCGGGTGGCCGGCTGTCATTTTGTGACGGGCGACGACAGCATCGCCATTCTGTCGAGCCACAATCAAATTTGCCGCGACATCACCATCACCAATTGCACCATGGAGTCGAGATGCGCGGCCATCCGGCTTGGCCCGCTTTCCTATGGCGATATTCAAAATATCACCGCCTCGCACTGTCAATTTACCAATTGCAATTTGGGCGGCGTTAAAATCGGCATGTATGAGGGGGGAGCCATCAGCGACTGCTGTTTCGCCGATATCCAGATGGACAAGGTCACCTGTCCGATCCTGATTTTCCTGGGCACTTTCTATGAAGTCGGGGCGGTGACCAACCGGCGTCCGCAGATGCCTGTCGGGCATATCCACGACCTGACTTTCAGCAATATCGAGGCGACGACCTTCATCCGCTCGGCCGGGAATCCGGACGGGAACAGTGTGCTGTTTTTTCAAGGCTATCCCGGCACTGACATCGAAAACGTCACGCTGGATCATGTTCAGATCACTTTTCCGGGCGGCGGAACCGCGGCCCAGGCCGCCCGCCGCAACCTGGTTGATATGGACAAGATCAACCCATACCGGGACGGTTACTGGACCGATCACAAGACCACTTTCGGGGTTGCTCCCGCCGCGGCTCTCTATGCGCGCCACGTCAACCACCTTCGTTTGAATGATGTGAAGTTCAGCATACTGGGCCCCGACGCGCGCGCCGCCGTCGTTCTCAATCAAGCCAGCGGCGTGACCCTCGACGGACTCAGCGTCAGCGGCGCTCCGGGTGATCCAACTGCGGCGGCCTCCCTGCTTGTGCTCGACTCCCAGAATGTGACTGTGCAAAATTCCCGGGGAAATCCCGCCGCCTCAACTTTTCTCTCGGCGGAGGGCGCGGCGACCAAGTCCGTTGTTCTGAAGAACGTCGATTTCCAAGGTGTGGCCCAGCCCACCGCCGCGGGCAACGGGGCGTCGCCCCAGGAAATTCGGACGACAACCAAGGCTGGAAATCCGTGACGCTCCCACGCTGAGGACCTCAAATATGGCACTGACTCGATCCGATTGTATGGTTTCAAAAATCCTCCCTTCTATGAATTCATCGCTTTTGCCTGTTGGCCGGCTTCCCGTATTTTGCGGCCTCCTTTTTTTGGCCCACGCTACTTCCGCGCAAATGGTGTATCCGCCGGAAACCCACGCAATCCCAATTCCAGAGATGAAGGACCTTCCCCTGGCGGGCGGGCCTTTCAATGGAACGGTGGAATCACTCGAACGGTTTCAGCCGCCCGAGTGGTTTCAGGATGGCAAGTTCGGAATCTGGGCCCACTGGGGACCGCAGGCGGTTGGCGGTGACGGCGACTGGTATGCGCGGCGATTGTATGAAGAGGGAAAGTTTCCCTACCAGGATCATCTCCAGACTTACGGCCCTCCCTCCAAATCCGGTTACAAGGACATTATTCCCCTTTGGAAGGCGGAGAAATGGGACCCGGAGGAATTGATGAAACTCTATAAGGCGGCGGGCGCCCATTATTTCGTTGCGCAGGCGGTGCATCATGACAACTTCGACAATTGGAATTCGACCTACCAAAAGTGGAACTCGGTGAACATGGGGCCGCACAAGGACATCGTCGGCCTCTGGCAGAAGGCCGCGAAAGATCAGGGGTTGCCCTTTGGCGTGTCCGAGCATCTCGGTCACAGCTTTCAATTCATGCAGATCTCGCACGGCGCCGACAAACAGGGGGCCTTGGCAGGCGTGCCTTACGATGGCGCCAATCCCGCCTATTGGGATCTCTACCAAGTGCCCGCATTGCCGGGAGATACCGGCTGGTATAGCACGGATCCCCGGTGGGCGCAGGAATGGTATGCCCGCATCTATGATGTTGTGACTCAGTATAAGCCCGACCTCCTCTACAGCGATGGCGGCGTCCCGTATGGCCAGGCGGGGCTGAACGTCATCGCGCAACTCTACAACCTGAGCGTGCGGGAGCATGGAAAACTCGACGCGGTGTATTGCTGCAAGAAGGACTATTCGCATACCGATTACTTCGACGGCATCTGCGCCCAGGACGTCGAGCGCGGGGAGATGGACGACATCCAGCCATTTGCCTGGCAGACCGATACCTCGACCGGCGACTGGTATTATGACCGCAAGGACCACTACAAGACCGCGGACCAGGTGATTCCCACGCTGGTGGATATTGTCAGCAAGAACGGAAACCTCCTGCTGAACGTCGTGCTTTACCCGGACGGAAGTCTCCCGCCGGAAATGGCGGCCTTTCTCAACGATATGGCGGCCTGGATGAAGGTGAATGGCGGTGCAATCTTCGGCACGCGGCCCTGGACCATCTACGGGGAAGGTTCCGCGAAAGCGAAAGGGGGCGCATTTAACGAGGGGACGCAATTTACAGCGCGCGATATTCGTTTCACGCGCAAGGGCAACGACATTTATATCACGACTCTCGGGCTGCCGGCGGATGGAAAGATCATTGTCCGCGCGCTGGCCGGCGGGTCGCCTCTGGTCACTGGCGAGCCAACGGGCGTCACGTTGCTCGGCTCCTCCAACGAGGTGAAATGGTCGCGGTCTCCGGACGGATTAACAATCAATTTACCCGGCGCGCTGCCCTGCAAATCCGCGCTGTGCGTCAGGATCTCGGGATTGACCACCGTCGCCGGCCTGCCGCCGGATACGCTGGAGGCGTTTAAGAAAAAGCTGAATGCTCTTCCCGGAACGGGGCAATGAAGTTTCCCCGTCCCAATTCACCGACTTCAGAAAACAGCTCTTTCCAGTTGAATCAGGACATGAACAAATAGAATTTCCGACATGAAAATCCTTTCCCTCGCCGTGTTGAATTTTTTTGGCGCCATCATAGTTTCTTCCGCCGGCGATCTAACGCTTTGGTATCAGCAGCCGGCGACCAATTGGACCGGCGCGCTGCCCGTCGGCAACGGTCGTCTTGGCGCGATGGTGTTCGGCGGAGCGGCGCGCGAACATCTGCAACTCAACGAGGACACGCTTTGGGCCGGTGGTCCTTACGATTCCAATAACACCAACGCGCTCGCCGCGCTGCCGGAGGCGCGCAAGCTGGTGTTCGACGGGAAATACGACGATGCCAGCAGGCTCATCGGCCAAAAAATGATGGCCGTGCCGGTGCGCGAAATGGCTTACGAACCCGTCGGCGATCTGTTCCTGGATTTTGGAACAAACAATGTGCCGGTGGAAAATTACCGGCGCGATTTGAATCTCGACACCGCCATCGCCGACGTGAATTACAGGATCAATGGCATTCATTTCAAACGCGAAATTTTTTCCAGTCCGGTGGATCAAGTCATCGTGGTGCGTCTGACGGCGGACAAACCGGGACAAGTTTCGTTTTCTGCGGGCATGACCACGCCGCAAAAAGCCTCGGTCAAAGTTGAAAGCGAAAATACTCTGTTGATGAGCGGCGTGAACGGTGACATGCAGGGCGTCACGGGCGCGTTGAAATTTCAGGCGCGCGTCCGCGTGCTGGCGGCGGGCGGAAAAACTTCGGCGGACGCGGATAAAATTTCCGTCGCCGGCGCCGATTCAGCCACTTTGTTCATCGCCGCCGCGACGAGCTACAAGAATTATCACGATGTCAGCGGCGATCCCGAAGCCATTACTAAAAAGCAAATCGCCGGCGCGTCCAAAAAGTCCTTTGACGAACTGCTCGCCGCGCACGTTGCCGCGCACCAGGAATTATTCCGCCGTGTTGAATTAAACCTCAGCGGGACGGACGCGGTGAACTTGCCGACCGACCAGCGCATCGCGCGCTTCGCCGACGGCAACGATCCGCAACTCGCCGCGCTGTATTTTCAGTTCGCGCGCTATCTGCTGATCTCCTGCTCGCGGCCCGGCACGCAGCCCGCCAATTTGCAGGGACTCTGGAATGATTCTATGACGCCGCCGTGGGACAGCAAATTCACCATCAACATCAACACCGAAATGAACTACTGGCCCGCCGAAGTCGCCAGTCTTTCCGAGTGCGTCGAGCCTCTCACCGCGCTGGTCATGGATTTGGCGCGGACCGGCGAGCGCACGGCAAAAATCGAATACGGCGCGCGCGGCTGGGTGGCGCATCACAATACCGACCTCTGGCGCGCGACCGCGCCGGTGGACATCCCTTATTCCGGCATGTGGCCGATGGGCGGCGCGTGGCTGCTCCAGAATTTGTGGGAGCATTACCTCTTCACCGGAGACAAAGAATACCTGAACAAAATTTATCCGGCCATGAAAGGCTCCGCGCAATTCTTCCTCGACACGCTGGTCGAAGACCCGACCAATCATTGGCTGGTCACTTGTCCCTCGCTGTCGCCGGAAAACGGCAATCCGCTCTCGGCCAGAACCAGCATCACGGCGGGGCCGACGGTGGATTTGGAAATTCTGCGCGATTTGTTTTCCAACTGCGTCGCGGCGTCGCAAATTCTCGGCACGGACAAAGAATTTGCCGCACAACTTGCCGCCGCGCGCGCGCGGCTCGCGCCGCTGCAGATCGGCTCGTCCGGCCAGCTTCAGGAATGGTTGCAGGACATTGACCTGCAATCGCACGACTTGCACCAACGCCACGTCTCGCATCTCTACGGAATGTTTCCGAGCGCCCAGATTGACGTGAACACCACGCCGGAACTCGCCGCCGCCGTAAAAAAATCGCTGGAGATTCGCGGCGACGAGGCGACCGGCTGGGCGACCGCGTGGCGAATCAATCTTTGGGCGCGACTGCATGACGGCGACCATGCGTTCAAGATATTGCAATTCCTGCTGGGTCCGAAACGCACCTATCCCGACATGTTCGACGCGCATCCGCCGTTCCAGATTGACGGCAATTTTGGCGGCGCATCCGGCATCGCGGAAATGCTGCTGCAAAGCCAGAACGGTGAAATCCAGTTTCTCCCCGCTCTGCCCAAAGCCTGGCCGAACGGCAGCGTGAAAGGTTTGCGCGCGCGCGGCGATTTCGCGGTGGACATGGATTGGAAGGGTGGAAAGCTGGTTTTCGCCACGATTTATTCTTATGGCGGAAACACTTGCAAAGTGCGCTACGGAGAACTGACACGCGAATTGGAAATCAAAAAGAGCGCGTCCGCGCGGTTGGACGCCAACTTGAAATAAAAAAACTTAACCCACTCCATCAATCCATCATCTATGAAACACCGTCCAAACTTCCGCCTGCTACCGTCGCTTCTGGCTTTTGCCTCTGCCGGCATTTTTATTCACTCCGCCCCGGCGGCAATTCTCTCCGGCGCGACAGGCTCGCACGATCCGTCGCGGATGATTTTGTGCGACGGAAAATACTACGTCTATTCGACCGGCGGCGGTATGAAATTCTCGGCCGACGGCATCAACTGGTCGAACGGCCCCTCGCCATTTGCCGGTTTCGCATCCGCCCCAATCCCGGCGGCAACGAACTCGGCAGGCATCGGCTTG
>JBEKCX010000529.1:0-9115 GCA_050014655.1 Occallatibacter sp.
ACCTTCGAGGTGCCTTATGAATCCGGAAAGCTGGAAGCGGTGGCCACAACGGACGGCAAGGAGGTCGCGCGTTTCGCTGTGGAGACGACTGGAGAGCCGGCCAGATTGCAACTCGTCACCGACCGCCCAAGCCTGGCGGGTGATGGGTGCGATGCCCAGCCGGTCACGGTGGAAGTCGTGGATGCCCAGGGCCGGGTTGTTCCGACCGCCAGCCCATCGGTCAAATTTGAACTCAGCGGCCCCGGCGCTATCATCGGTTTGAACAATGGCGATCCCAACTGCCATGAGCCGGAAAAGGGCGCTCAACACAGTGTCTTTCACGGACTGGCCCAGGTGATACTTCAGAGCGGGCTTGCCAGTCAGGGCAAATTGACTCTGCGCGCCACCAGCGAAGGCCTCACCCCTGGCGAAGCCGTGATTGATGTAGCCGCCGCCCCCGCGCGTCCGGCAGTGCCTATTGCCGGTCCCAGACGCGCGAGCGGAAACTGAAACAGACCTGCGAAAACCCCGGATTCCAATCAATTTTGTTAAGACATGAAAAAGAGGAACGCATTTCGACTCTGTGCGCCGCAGACGGCGCTTATTCTCGCCCTTGGCGGCCAATTTTGCTTTGCGGGTTTGCACCGCCAAGCAGCAGCTTTCCGATCCGGCCTGCGCCGGGCACCATCTGGATGGGGGTGCCGTTGTTATTGACACCTCCGCGCGGCAACGCTCCGCGTCTCGTTTCTCACGCCCGGGATGGCGCGACACCGCGAACCGGCCTGCGATGCAGTTTGTTTGAGGTTTGTTTTATTACTCCTTTGGAAGGATAATTCTGAACACGAATCAACCCTGAATGAATACTATGAGAATTATCAAACGGATGACACTGCTTCTGGCGCTCAGTCTGAACATTGGCGGACTCACCGCCGCCACCGGGCCGGGAACTCAAATCCAGTTTCTCTCCGGCACAGGCAAGGACGACGGCGTCCTGTGGGATTTCTACTGCACCGCCGGCATGCAAAGCGGCGCGTGGAAAAAAATCGCCGTGCCCTCCTGCTGGGAAACCCAGGGTTTCGGCGTCTATAATTACGGGACACGCTTTCGCCCCCGCAACAATGAGGATATTTCGCTCCGGCCGGGGTATGCGTCGGAACAGGGCAAATACAAGACGGGGTTCTCCGTGCCGTCGGACTGGCAGGGCAAGGTCGTGCGGATTGTGTTCGAGGGCGTCATGGTCAAGACCGAGGTGTTCGTCAACGGACGGTCGGCCGGGCCGGCGCACGAGGGTTCGTTTTACGAATTCAAATACGACATCACTCCGCTGCTGAAATTTGGCGCCACGAATTTGCTGGAAGTCACGGCCAGCAAGATCGCGGACGACCCGAGCGTGATGCGGGCCGAGCGGCAAGGGGATTTTTGGAACTTCGGCGGCATTTACCGTCCGGTCTATCTGGAGGCGCTGCCGGCGCAGTACATTGATTGGACGGGCATTGACGCAAAGGCCAACGGCGAATTCAAGGCGGATTTGCATTTCGGCCCGGGCGTAAAGCTCGGCCCGACAGTGGTGACCGCGCAGGTGTTGGATGCCCAAAACCAGCCGGTGGGCGCGCCCTTTTCGAGCAGGCTGACCGATGGGCCAAGGGACGCCATTTTGGACAGCCTTCCACTCGTCTCTCATTTTGACGGGGTAAAATTGTGGACGGCGGAGACGCCGAATTTGTATCAAGCGCGGTTCACGCTTCTCCAAAATGGCGAGCCGGAACATGTCATCACCAACCGGTTTGGTTTTCGCACCATTGAGTTGCGCACCAACGACGGGTTTTACCTCAACGGCGTGAAAATCGTCATGAAGGGGGTGAACCGGCACAGCATGTGGGCGGATTCGGGACGCACTCTCAGCAAGAAACTGTGTGACGAAGACGCGCGGCTGATCAAGGACATGAACATGAACGCCGTGCGCATGTCGCACTACCCGCCGGACCGCGATTTCCTGGACGCCTGTGACGAGCGGGGAATTTATGTGCTGGACGAATTGACTGGCTGGGGCGGCCACTACGAAACGCCCATCGGCAAAAAACTGGTTGGCGAGATGGTGCGGCGCGATGTCAATCATCCGTCCATCCTGGTTTGGGACAACGGCAACGAAGGCGGCTGGAACAACGCCCTCAACGACGAGTACGCCAAGTGGGACATACAACAGCGCAACGTCATGCACCCGCGCTCCACGGATCGCGGCGTTAACGACCCGCACTACCCCGATTACGCCGCCATCGTCCGCCAGAGCGGCGGCCCGGCCGTTTATTTTCCGACCGAGTTTTTGCATGGCCTGTATGACGGCGGTTCGGGCAGCGGATTTCATGATTTTTGGGAGGTGCTGCGCAAAAGCCCCGTCCTGGGCGGCGCGTTTTTCTGGGTGATGATTGACGATGGCGTGGTGCGCACCGACAAAGGCGGGATTGTGGACAACGAGGGCGACCAGGGGCCGGATGGCATCCTGGGACCGCGCCGCGAAAAAGAGGGCAGCTACTACACCATCAAGGAAATCTGGTCGCCGGTGGAAATCGAGGCGCCGGCGGAAGGCCTGCTCCCGGGTTTTCAAGGCGCGATAAAAGTTCGCAACAGCTATGACTTCACGGATCTGAGCCAGTGCTCCTTTTCGTGGGAATACGTGAGTTTTCCAGGGCCAAACGATGGCCAGGCCGGACACAAGGTTCTGGCCGGCGGCGAAATACCGGCTCCGTCCGTCGCGCCACACGGCAGCGGGGAGTTGAAGCTAATGCTCCCGGACATGCCAGGCGTCCACGAGATCTATTTCACCGCGAAAAATCCGGCGGGGCAAAATCTGTGGACCTGGTCCTGGCCGGTGGCAACCGTCGCGAATACTCCGGTGAAGACAACGGCGGATAAAGTCACGACCAAGGACGATGGCGGGCAACTCACCGTCAATGCCGGCGCGTTGGAATTGCAGTTCAGCAAAACCTCCGGTCTGCTGACGCGGGTGAGCAACGGCGGTAAAATAATTCCCCTCGCCAATGGACCGCGCTTCATCGCCTATACGCATGACACCCAGGGAGGCAGGACCGTTACCTATCAAAACTTGGCCGGGACAAATGCCACTGCCACCCTGACGACGCGCGCCGATGGCGGCGATCTGCTGGTCGAGGCAAAATACGACGGCGCATTCAAGCAGGCGAGCTGGCGCATTTCGCCGGATGGCCGGGTGAAGCTCAACTACACTTATTCCTTCGCCGGCAAGGTGGATTTGCTGGGTGTCAATTTTGATTTTCCAGAGACGGACATGAAAGGCATCACCTGGCTGGGCAACGGCCCTTATCATATCTGGCAAAATCGTCTGCAAGGCGCCCGCCTGGATGTCTGGCATAACAACTTCAACAACACCGTTCCCAGTGTGGTTTACTCGTTCGACCCTGAATTCAAAGGGTATTTTCGAGACTGGCGCTGGGCCACGTTTGACACCGCCGAAGGCAAGTTCACCGCCTCCACCCCGGCGGCGGGCGCCTATTTGGGCCTCCACCATCCCAATGACGGCCCGGAGGGGCCGCTGCTCGCATTGCCCGATACCGGCCTGACTTTCCTGGATGTCATTCCGGCCATGCGAACCAAGTTTCTGACCCAGGAGCGCATGGGGCCGCAGTCGGCACAACGGCAGGTTTCCGGAGAGCACATCGGCGAAGTGACCTTTGATTTTAGCGTGAAGTGAGCTTGGTGACTCCTAAATTCGCGAAAACCAGCAAGCCGGAAACATGAAAACGATTGCCCCGGCGATTACCCTGTTTGCCCTGGCCTTTGGACTTGGCTTCGTCAAGGCCGCGCAGGCGGCGGCGCCGCGCGAAACTATTTCTCTCGATGCAGGCTGGAGGTTTCATCCGGGCGACCTAACCAACGCCTTCAACCCCGCTTCCGATGACCATGACTGGCGGCGGGTTGATGTGCCTCATGATTATGTGATCGAGGGCGCATTTGACCCCAAGGCTCAACCCGGTGTGAGCGTCGAATGGTATAAGCTTTACGGTTTTCTCCCGGTTCAGCCAGCCTGGTATCGCAGGGCTGTTTCAATTCCCGCCTCGGCAAAAGGCCTGCGGCTTTGGATCGAGTTCGATGGCGTCTTCAGCAACAGCCGCTACTGGCTCAATGGCCGGGACATTGGCAGCCAGTACAGCGGGTATTCGAGTTCCCGTTTCGACATCACCGAAGCAGCGAACTTCGGCGGTGAAAATATTCTTACGGTCCGGGTTGATCCGCGCTATGACGGCTGGTGGTATCAGGGCGGCGGCATCTACCGGCATGTCCGGTTGGTCATGCTCAACCCGGTGCATATCGCCCCCTGCGGGGTCTTCGCGGCGCCCACTGTTGCCGATCCGGGTGACGGGCGAACGGCTGACACGACGGTCGCGGTGACCACCGATGTGACCAATGAGAGCAGCGTCGCCGTCACGGCGACGGTGATGAGTGAAATTCTCAACACCAACGGAAAAGTCATCATCGTTGAGCGGGCCGTTCAGGCCCTTGCAGCCGGAGCCAACGCCAAAGTGGCGCAGGCGCTTTCGCTTTCCAAAGCCAGCCTGTGGTCGTTGGAGAATCCATGTCTCTATCGGTTGCGCAGCACCCTCAGCGTGTCCGGAAAAATTGTGGACCAAGTCACCACGGCGTTTGGCGTTCGGCAGATACGCTTCGACGCAGACCGTGGATTTTTCCTCAATGGGAAGCGCGTCAAAAACCAAGGTGTCAACAATCACCAGGATCATGCGGGAGTGGGTGTGGCGCTGCCGGACCGGCTGATCGAATGGCGGCTGGAACGGCTGAAGGAGATGGGCTGCAATGCCGTCCGTTTGTCTCACAATCCTGTCGCGCCCGTCATGCTCGATTACTGCGACCGCATGGGCATCCTGGTGGTTGCGGAAAACCGCCACTTGGGTGACACCTACATGGACCAAACCACCGCCGGCGTCCCTGCTGTGGAACACCGGGACCTTTCGGGCTTAATATTGCGCGACCGCAATCATCCCAGCATCATTCTTTGGTCCCTCTGCAACGAGCAATCCAGCGTGCAGGGCATCGCCGCTGGGGCGCGGATGGTCGAGGCCATGCGAGACCGGGTCAACGAACTGGACGGCACCCGGCCGGTGACAGCAGCCATGAACGGCGGTTGGACCAGCCGGTCGGGATTTTCCAGCGTGCTTGACGTCATCGGCTTTAACTACAGTCCGGGAGCCTACAAGGAATTTCATGCGGCATTTCCCGCCAAGCCGATGATCGCCACCGAGATCGCGAGCGAAATCGGCACCCGAGGTTTTTACGATTTGAACCATTGGGAGAATTACTGGGGCGACAAGGATCGCGGCTATGTCGCCGCCTACAGCATCAACGCGGGACCGGGAGGCCAAACCGTCGAGAATGCGTGGCCGATCATCGCGGAAAATGACTACATGGGGGGCGCCTTCGTGTGGACTGGTTTTGATTACAAAGGCGAGCCCCGGCCATTCGGTTGGCCAGTCATCAACTCGCACTATGGTTTCATGGACATCTGCGGATTTCCCAAGGACAGCTACTATTACTACCTGGCCTGGTGGACGGACAAGCCTGTGTTGCACCTTTTCCCGCACTGGAACTGGCCGGGCCGGGAAGGCCTGGAGATTCCGGTGTGGGTGCATAGCAACTGCCAGGAAGTGGAACTGTTCCTCAACGGTGTTTCGCAGGGGAGACAAACGGTGAAGCCCTATCACCATCTGGAATGGAACGTGAAGTATGCACCGGGCCAGTTGATTGCCAAGGGCGTGCGCGATGGCAAGCCAATTGAGGCCACCGTGGAAACCACCGGGAATCCTGCCACGGTGCAATTGACCGCTGACCGCACCAAGTTGGCCGCCAACAACATGGATATTGCGGTCGTGAAGGTGGCGATCCTTGACGCGCTAGGCCGGGTGGTGCCGGTGGCGAACAACAAGGTAACTTTCACACTGACCGGTCCCGCCAAGTTGATTGGTGTTGGCAACGGTGATCCCAGCAGCCACGAACCCGACAAGGCCGGCAGCCGCTCGGCTTTCCATGGCCTGGCTCAGGCCATCGTGCAGACCACAGAGAAAGGCGGCGCGATCATGCTGAAAGCCGAGGCTGTTGGATTGAACGCGGGCAGCGTGACCCTTGCCAGCAAGTGATCCGCTTCCCAATATGTTTAAGGACTATGAAGTAATTCATGAATACACTCCGATGGACTTGCCTCGCAGCGGTGTTGCTGGTGTTGCCAACCGGTTGCGCATTCTTAAACCGGCCCGCCAAGGACTCCATGCCGGCGTTTTTCGACGGGGCGCGCATCCTCTTCCAGGGCGATTCCATCACCGACGGCAACCGCGGAAGAAGCACCGATCCCAACCACATCCTCGGCCACGGCTACCAGTTTATCATCTCTTGCAAGTACGGCGCGGAACTGGCCGGGCGACACCTCACCTTCCTGAACCGCGCCAACAGCGGCGACCGGGTTTCCAGCCTGGCGCGCCGCTGGCAGACGGACACCATCGCTCTCAAACCCGACATTCTCAGCATTCTCATCGGCGTCAACGATCTGGGCTTTGGGGTGACGGCACAACAATATGAGCAGCAGTACGATCAACTGCTCGCTGGCACGATGGAAGCACTGCCAAAAGTGCGGCTGGTGTTGTGCGAACCGTTTGGGCTGCCGGTTGGCGGGAAAAAGGCCAACTGGGATAAGTATCGCGCCGACCTCGGTGTGCGCGTGGACGTCGTCAACAAGCTGGCCGGGAAATATCACGCCCCCGTCGTGCATTTCCAGAAGATGTTCGAGAACGCCACCAATCGGGCGCCGGCTGACTACTGGATCTGGGATGACGTCCATCCAACCTACTCCGGTCATCAATTGATGGCGGATGAATGGATCCGCGCAGTCCAGGCTTACTGGCCGGAGAAAAAGTGACCCGGCAAGATAATTGATAAACAATCGAAAGACCAAACCATGAAATCCAAGTTCATTTTTCCGGCCAAGCAACTGGCCGGCCGGCCGTGTATCAGTTCTCTGGACTTCCCCGCCCAACTCGCTGGTGAAGACGGGACGATCTCGCGCGATATCGTCGGCGATGGGATCCATCCCACGGAAGCCGGCCGCGCGATTGGGGGCAAGGCTCTCCCTGCCAGGGAGAATCCTGCCATGAGCCACAACTCAAGGTTCCTTGCGACGCCGGCCATATTCCATTTGCTGCGGAGAGCATCCAGTCTCCTGGCCGCAGCGGTGCTTGGATTGGGGGCGAATGCGAATGCGGCTGATTTTGATGGCACTTGGAGGATAGATCTGGTCAGGACAGGCGGCGTCACATTGCGGACGTATCTGGTCCTTCACCAGCAAGGAACAAGTCTCAGCGGCAAGATAATCATCAACGACGCGGTGGATCTTGCCTTGCGCAGGCCTCAAGTGGATGGATCGAACGCGGTTTTCAGTTGCGATTGGAACACCGAATACCGTCTTCGACTTGATGGCGACATCCTGCGCGTCACCCTGGTCTATGGGGGATCATCGAGGGAGGAAGCGACCGCAAAAAGGGTTCCTGAGGCAGAGGCGCTCCCCCCGGCGGGCCTCCCACCTCCTCCGCTTGGCGACGTTCCAGATAACGGACTGGCTAGGACACCTCCTATGGGTTGGAGCAGTTGGAATCACTTCGGCGGGTCCGTTGATGACAAGATCGTGCGCGAAACCGCCGATGCCATGGTGAACAGTGGCATGGCTGCCGCCGGTTACGTTTACGTCAATATTGACGACACTTGGGAGGGCGGTCGGGACGCCCAAGGCAACCTCTTCTCCAACCAGAAATTTCCCGACATGAAAGCCCTGGCCGATTACGTTCACGGGCGGGGATTGAAGCTGGGCATTTACTCGTCTCCGGGGCCGAAGACCTGCGGGGGATACGAGGGCAGTTACGGGCACGAGGAACAGGATGCGAAGACTTTCGCCGACTGGGGCATAGATTTTCTAAAACACGACTGGTGCAGCGCTGCCCGGGTTTACAGGGACGCCGATGTGCGGGCGGTTTACCAGAAGATGGGCGTCGCGCTGGCGAATTGCGGCCGTCCTATCGTTTACAGCCTTTGCGAATATGGGATGTGGGCGCGTAATGCTCCTTCTTGGCGCCGGTTCCGAAGTCTATGCCGAACACCAAATAAGCCTCTATCTTGGGCGAATAATGTGTGCAGCCGATAAGCGGCGCAAGATCAAGATGCGAGAGGTGGGACGCCATTGCACACTCGGACCGATCAGGAATTCGTTCTGCTCTGGGGTCCCTTTCGCCTTTTCGTGGTAATACTCCATTTCAACGCCGACGCCCAGTTTTTGGTCCAGAAGCGTGTAACTGAACCCCTGGCTGGCGGCCAGCTCCGTGTTTTCGATGCCGCTGAGACCCTGCTCGCAGGCCAGATTCAACCCCCAATGCCAGCGTGGCGCAAGGTCCGTGCCGAGCAACAGTTTGCCTTCGAGCGTATTGGCGTCGTGGTCGTGCGCCCTGCGATTAATCGTTGCAAATTGAAGCCTTGACCAAACCAGATCGGCTCGACGCGGTTTGAGTCAAAATGGAGGGCATTAACCTTTCGATCTGTGTCGACACCTCATTATCTCCCTGGTTGGAGACCCTCTGGAATCCAGCCATTGCAGCAGATTGGGGATTTCCGCAGCCTGACTGAGCGTCACCTCGCGTCCGGAACGAGCTTTGTGTGGATCAAGCATGAGGATAGATCCATCCGTGCCGACAGCCGCAATTGTCCAGTGCCAATGAAATCGTTTTCCTTCGGCTTCCATCCGTGACCAGGCCGCTTTCCCAAATCGCACGGGAAGGGCGGACCGCTTAACCTGCACTCCCAATTGCAGGGGACCGCGGGTGGCCAGCAGATCGAAGGCGCCTCGCGAGGCTCTCGACTGATAGACCAGGTCAAATCCCATGGCGGACAACGCGCGAGCGACCGCCAATTCCGCTTCATCCCCGATGACACTCATGGGCACGACCGTTCCGCCCGGCCGTCGCCAGCGCAACCAAAGTCCGAACACCGGATCCGCAATTTGATAAAGTCCATCCCCTGACCGGATGATCGCGTCATTGAGCCGCTCCAGGTAGTTCAC
>JBEKCX010000530.1:0-7713 GCA_050014655.1 Occallatibacter sp.
TCGCGGTCACATTTACAACCGTCTGGCCGGACGTAAAGCGCGAACCCTGGCGATTGGCGGCATCGAGGCGGCTGCCATTCTGCTCCACGAAAACGCGGGACGGAACCTCCGGCAAAACGGCCAGCGCCGGAAGATTCCCCGCAGGGCGCGAGGCACCGGCCCGGGCGTTGCCCGTCAGCATTGACCCCGCCGCGACGGATCCCGCGCCGAACTTGAGCGCATTGCCGATGAACTTACGGCGCGTGAAACTTGCGGCCGGATCCGGCAGCGCGACTTTCGAGGGCGCTGCCGGCTGCGGCTGATTGTCCGCGGATTGGCTCGAAGGCGATTTCAAGCGGAAAGGACTCCTTTGATTTTCAGTGTGACGGCGCTGGCGCAGGGCGGCTGGTCGGGGAGCTTCACTTTGAGTCCTTTCTCGTCCTGTGTCCACTCGATCTTGCCACCGTGGCCCAGCAGCGAGACATCGGCGACTTTGCGTTCGCCAATCTGCGGCGAATTGGCGGCAAGGCTCTTGATCACCGTGCTCTTGTTCTGAGGCCAGACCATGATGAAGGCGTAGAGGGAATCGCCCTTCATCGTAAAACGCATGTCCTCGGAGGTGTAGGGCCGCACATCGCGCGCGCCGCCGAACTGGCCCCTCGGCGACTGCGTTGCGACGGAAGGACCTTCCCCATAGACTTTCCACGGGCGCGTGCCGTGGATGCCCTCGCTGTTGACATCCATCCACGCGGTCAATTCCTCCAGGAATTTAAGCTCGTCCGCGTCGGGAGCACCGTGGCCGGGCAGAGGGATGCTCAACTGGAGATTCCCGTTCTTGCTCACGATGTCAATCAGCATCTGCGAGACCTGTAGGGCGGTTTTATACTTGTGCTGCTCAAAAACGCTGCGCTCATAATGCCACGAGCCGATGCAGGTGTCCGTTTGCCAGGGGAGGGTTTCCCCGCCGTTGGTGACGCCGCGCTCGACATCGAGCAGCAGGGCGCGGCGTTGCTGGGCGTTCAGGCCCTTGCCGGTCATCACCGCCTCCACTTTGCCATTCCGCGCGAGATTGGTGTTGTAGAGATAAGCAGCGACCCGCAGACCGATGTCGCTGGAAGGATAAATCGGAAGGATCGTGTCATCGAAATACAGGAGGTCGGGCTGGTATTTGTCAATCAAATCTATGGTCCGGTTAAAAAACTTTTCAATGTAGGCGGGGGCCAGCGGGGGATTGCCGCTCTGCGTCCATCCGTATCGGCCCGGCGCGTGATACTGCGCGTAGTAGTCCTGCGGATCGAGTCCCTCCCACCAAAGCCCTTTGCCGTCGGCCTTGGTCATCTTCCCGTCGTAAGGCACGCCGGCCAAAGGACCGCTCGGATCGGAGCCTTGCGCGTCTTGGTACCAACTCCAGGCGCGATCCCCGTGCGAGGTCAGGGAAAGACGCAGGCCCGCGGCGCGCACCGCCTTGGCCCAACCGCCGACGATGTCCTTCTTCGGCCCGCAGGCCACGCTGTTCCAGGGCTGGTATTTCGAATCATACAAGTCGAAGTTGTCATGGTGGACGGCCATGGCCGCGAAATACTTCGCTCCGGCCCGCTTGTAGAGCGAGATGAGGTGTTCCGGATCCCAGTTCTCGGCCTTCCATTCGTGAACCACGTCCTTGAAGCCGAACTTGGAGGGATGCCCGTATTTCTTGCAATGGAACTGATAGACGCTGTTGGCATTGTTGTTGAACTGATACATCTTCTGCGCGTACCAGTCGCCCATTTCGGGCTGGCATTGCGGACCCCAGTGCGCCCAGATGCCGAACTTGGCGTCCCGGAACCAGTCGGGCACTTGGTAGCCGCTGGAAAGCGATTCCCACGTCGGCTGAAACGGCCCGGTCGCGACACCAAAACCGGGCGGGGCGGCAATGGCCGCCGGCGCAGGAGGCAGCGCCGGCGCCTGAGGAGCGGCGGGCGCATTGGTTTGCTGCGCGACGGCTGGCAGCCGCGGCAGGCTCGTGGCGGCGCCGACGAGCAGCGCGGATTTTTCGATGAATTGACGGCGGGTGATGTGGGTTTTCATAGGATGATTGTGAATTTCATTGGAGTTACTGGGGATTGGGAAAAACACGCGCGAGCGCGACGCCGTGGGATGCGACGCTCGTTTCAAATTTGTCGGGGAACACGCCGAGATCCTGCTGCCGCCAGAGGTCGCGCACGCGCTGCGGGCCTTTGAGTTTCAGGTCGGCCCAATTGACCGCAACCGTGTTGGTTTCTCGGCCGGAGTTGAACAGACCGACCGCCCACGAGCCGTCGTCCATCCGCTTGGCATAAACCTTCAAATCTCCCCGCCCGGCCACCTGCGTCGCCTGTTTGGCGAGGGAGTCCTGGCTGACTTCGAGGACTTCGTCGTTGCTGAGCAGGCTGAGGGTGAAGTCGTCCATCTGCTCCATGTCGCAACCGATCAGCAGCGGGCTGGCCAGCAGACACCACAGGCTGATGTGGGTATATTGCTCGTCCGGCGTGAGGCGGGTCGGGCGCGGGCCGTTGCCGCTCCAGCCGCCGACCCGTCCGACCACCAGCATGTCGGCGTCATTGTGGTGGCCGGGCCGCGCGAACGGCGCCCAGTTGTCCTGGGCGAAACCGATGTCGTTGGCGACCCGGCTCCACACATCGCTGATGTCCGTCGTCGTGCGCCAGGACTGCGCCCAAGGCCCGACCTCGCCAATGATCGGAAAGAGATTCTTGACGTGATTGTTGGAAAGGCTCAGGACGATGTCGCGCCGGGTCAGACGCAGGGCTTGGTGCATTTCCTTCGTCTCCGGCGCCTCCACCGGGCCCCAGTCCAATTTCAAATAGTCAAAACCCCAGTCGGCGAACTGTTGCGCGTCCTGATACGTGAACCGGTACTTGCCGATGGCAAATGGCAGAGTTCTGTTGTTCTTGGGCGCGTTGCCCGGCCAGCGTTGCGAAGCGCCCTCCGGATTTTCCGCCGAACCGCCGAGCCGCCCGCCGTAGGTCACCACCCAGGGGCTGGAGTAGAGGCCGGCCTTCAGCCCAAGGCCGTGAATCTCGTCCACCATCGCCTTAATGTCCGGGAAGCGCCGCGGATCGGCCTGCATCGCGTTGGACGGCCCGCCCCGCGAACCCTGCCAGCCATCGTCCAAGTTGATATACGTCCAGCCGTGCTGGTCGAGACCGAGGGCGATCATCGCGTGGGCCGCGCGCAGGGCTTTGTCCTGCGTCACACTGACCCCAAAGCAATTGTAGCTGTTCCAGCCCATCGGCGGCGTGAGCGCAATCTCCTCCCCGACGACGATGCGGAACGGCTTCTCCGCCGCGCCCAGCGCGTTGGTCGCGCGCAGGATGACCTTGTACTCGCCGGGAGCGGGTAGCGATCCGGAAATGCGGCCCGTCGCGGGATCGAGCTTCAGCCCCGGGGGAAGATCATCGGCGGCGAACATGATGGGCCGGACGCCGGTGGCCGGGATGGAGTAGAGGAACGGCGCGCCTGGCCGCACGCCAAAGAACTTCGGTCCATTGACGCGCGGAGTCGCGGCGGGCTTTGGCGTGAGGATTACCGGCGCCAGAGGCGGCGCTGCGGAGGCCGGCGCGGCGTTGGTCGGCGCTCCGGCCGCGCCGAGCCAACCGGCCGACAAAAGAAATGCCAAGGCCGTCAAATTGTTTCCGGCGATGATTTTCATAATTTTACGGGTTGGAGTGTTCCCGCTGGGACGACCGGTAAAGTGGTCAGGCGCAAATGGGTCGCGCCGCAGGGCACGAGCGTCATGACTTTTTCCGCGCCGGCAAACTGCAATTCTGTTTCACGCGGCAGCGCGGCGGGATTTTTGGGCGCCAGTTTGATATCGGCCGGCGGAGGCTCCATTACCGGTTTCCAATCGGCCTCCCACTGCGGCAAAATGCGCAACGGTATTTCGATTCGCACCGGGACGGTGTCGGCCAGAAAAGGATTCTCCGGCATGGGTGATTCGATGACATTGAGTTGATTCGGCGCGCTCTTCCGGGCCACGTCCATCCCATAACGCCACTCGCCCGCCGGAAAGAACTCCACGGCGGAAAAGCCCTGAATATTGTTCCCTTTCAGAACTCGCCGGATTGCGTCCGGGTCGCGCTGGCTTTCGACCCGCTTCTCATCAATCTTCAGCGAAAAAACCAGCGGCCCGCGCTGCACGCTCACCGCGCCGCCGGCAAACCAATCCCTCAGTTGCACGCGCATCGGGAGCCGCAAGGCGATAGTGTCGCCATCGCAGTGCTCGCGGTTCAGAACGGCGAATGTGCCCGCCTTGCACTCCACGGCGGACGGCTGGCCGTTCACCGTCACGGACGCGCCGTCGCACCATTCGGGAATCCGCAGCGCCAGGGCGAACGCGGCGGGCGTGGAGGTTTTGATTTTGAAATTGATCGTTTCTCGAAATGGATATTCGGTTTCCTCGGTGATGGTCACCGGTTGCCCGCGAATGTCGGCGTTGACCTCGCTCGGCCCCAGCAGCGCCGCGGCCAGTCCGCCGTCCATCCGCATCCACATCCGCGTGACATAATTCGGCATCGCGCGGTTGACGTTGCCGCCGCAGCACTCCGTGTCGTGCGCCGCGCGATACGACATGCGCGTCGGCGCGAGGCGCGGGCAGGCGGTGTTGGACGCGAGAATTTGGTTCGCGCCCGAGAAATACTGCAACTGCTTGAAGTCCTTCGTCACCGCGCCGGGCAGCGCGTTGAAGGTCATCTGTTCGATCCGGTCGGCCCAATGCGGTTCGCCGCCGGCCATGAGCATATATCCAAAACTCCAGGACCAGTCGGTGAGGTCGCAGGTTTCGTGCAGCGAATTGAAGGCCGTCGTGCCGAGCGATTCCGAACTGACGATGCCGCCGTCGGGCATCAGGCTGTCGCCCTCGACTTTTCGGTAGGCGAGGCCGGCCAGCTCCAACGCTTCCTTCTCGCCGGTCCAGCAAAACATCAGCGGCAGCAATTTGAGTTGTTCGGCGGCGGTCACGCCATGCTCGCGCAGCGGCTTTTCTCCGTGAATTTTGTCAATTTGCGAGAAGGAACGCGGGTCGCCCGCAAAATAACGGTCGTAACTTCGTTTCGCGATTTCGAGCAGGCGCGGATCGCCGCTCAAACCGTAAAGACACAGCGCCTCCTCGAAAAGATTGGCGTCCCGCCCGCCGAAGCCACGCGTCCCCAAAAGACATTCGTTCAAAGTCCGCGCGACTTTCGCGTCGCCCGTCGCGCTGTACTCCGCCATGAGCGCGCGGCCGACCACGGTGTTCGGCCAGCCCCAGACGGATCCGCCGAGCCGGCCCGGCCCGGAATTTTCAAGGATGTATTTTAGGTTGGCCGCCGGAATCTTCTTCGCGTCCGGGCGGTCAACCAGGTGACTCAGCCGCACGGCGCCGTCCACAAAATATCCCGACTGCTCGTAGGGCCACCAGTTCTCCCCGTGACGCACTTCCGGCGGCGGAATTTTCCCCGCATACATGCAGGTGTCGTAAGGATAGGCGAGATTTTCCGGGTGGCCGGTCAAGCCGTCCGCCTGGCGCTGTAGCCAGCCTTTAATCCAGCCGCGCGGCGTCACCGAGCCGACGGGCAATTCCGCAAAGCGGCCGTGATATTCGACTTTCAACTTTCCGGGCGGCGCGAAGTCGAAAACTTTTTCCGGCACCGCAGCCGACGCATTGGTGTCGTCGGCGAAAACCCGCAGCGTCGAAAAGTTCACGCCCGCGCCGACAAATAGCGCGGAGTTTTTTACGAATTGGCGGCGGGAGTAATGATTTTTCATAGGATGAGTTTGAGGCCAATAAATTTTTAGATTTGATTTATGCGAAACATTGTTAAACGGTTATTTCTTCAACCCCGTGTCAAAGGCGCTTTTCACGCGCTGATATTCTTCTGCTGACAGAGGCAGCACCGAACCGTGCCGAAACGCGAAAGGGAATTGGGTCTCGTTGCTGGCAGTGAACTTGCCGGAGGCAAGATTGGTGGTCGTGCAGGCCTTATAGCCGCCGTTGTCCAGCATGAGACACCAGGCGCCGCTGCCGTTTTCAGCGGTGGAAAAACCGAGTTGGAAGGCCTCGGGGCCTTCGTAGTGTTGTGTGCCGGTCAGGTTGAAGCCGGGCACGCCGCTCCAAGGCCCGGCAAGTTTGTCGGCGACCTCCATGGTGATGGCATTGTTCTTTGCGTCCTTGGCGAAACGATAGTACTTTTCGTCACCGCGGACGATGTCGGCGTCATAGACAGTGGATGACCTTTCGATGTAGATTTCCGGCTTGGAAAAAGTCTTGAAGTCCGTGGTGTGGGCGGACCAGATGCGCTGCTTGGCGAAGTTGTCGCGGGCGGTGGTCGAAGCCCAATAGACAAGGTAGTCCTTCGTCTCTTCGTCATAAATCGCCTCCGGCGCCCAAGTGCAGCCGGCATCGCCGGGAGCAATGTTGACCAGACGCGGTGCGGACCATTTCACCAGATCGTCGGATTCCCAAATGACGACAGACTTGCTGCCCGAGTGGGTGGCGCGAGGCCAATCGCGATTGAGATTTATCGAGAGGTCGGTGGCAATAAGGAAGAATTTTTTACCATCGTGAGAGCGAAGAAGGTAGGAATCACGCACACCCTTTTCGCCGATGTCTGAAACCAAAACGGGGTTGGCGTTGTTGAGGGCATCCCAATGGAAGCCATCCTGCGAAAGGCCGAAATAAACTTGCTCAGTCATGGGCGTGGCTTCACCTTTGAAAGTCGTAAAAAGATAGCCGCCTTTGAATGATTGTGATTCAGAGGGAGCGGCGACAGCGGCGAAGCCGGCCGCAGACATGGTTATAAACAGTCGAAGAAATTTAATCATGGATATTTTTCATGAGATTAATGATTCCGCAGGGAAACAGTGCTCATAGTCATGGCGCGTTATCACCTGTGATTATGCCGCCGTCGGCCGCGGCATCTTCGCCGGCTGACGGCCAGCCATCGGCGCCCCAAACAAGCGTGCGAACGCCCAGCACCGCACGCCCGTTGGCATTGTAATAATGAAATGTGAAACGGTCGAGACCCGCTTCGCTTTCGATTCCCATCTGGCCCGGCCCATAAAGTTGTTGGGCGGGAATGGAGGCTATAAAAATATCATTGGCTCCCACCTTGCCCGCCTTGTCCGCGTAGGGGCCGGTGACGGTGGCGGAGCGCGCGACGTGAATCCGATAAGTGCTGTTGGTGCCGCTGCAGCAGCCGCCGTCGTTCCAGAACGCATAATAGAAACCCGCCCGATAGTGAACATAGGATGCCTCGATGTGGCCGGGAGCAACCGGGTAATAATTCGTGTCTATGGCGCTGTGCAGGCCGGTCGCGTTGTCCAGTTTGGTAATGAAGATTGTGGGGTCGCTTTCGGTGGCGCCGTTGGCGTAGCCGGAACCCCAGCTTAACCAGAGATCGCCCTTGGCATCCACAAACGGGCAGGGATCAATCGCGGATTTTTTTTCAACCTTGTTCCAGGTGGAAATGACCACGCCCGCGTCGGTCCATTTATAGTCGGGCGACGCCGGATCAAGCGTGGGACTGGTCAACAACCCGATCGCGCAATGGCTGATGGTGAGGGGCGCGGCGACCGAATAATAGAGATAGTATTTGTGGTTGTAAAAAATCACGTCGGGCGCCCAGATGCCCCGGTCGTTGGGCACTTCCGCCCTGACTGACGGCGGCGTCCCTCCGCGACCACCCCTTCCCCCTCCGCTTCCCAAGCCGATGCCTGCCG
>JBEKCX010000531.1:0-8488 GCA_050014655.1 Occallatibacter sp.
GGCATCTCGAATCTCGAAGACCCTGTTGTCTGGTACAGCGGCAATCTCTATCACATCGTCGTCAATTCCTGGAGCACCCGGACGGCCTACCATCTCACCTCCAAAGACGGCCTGACCAACTGGGTCAACCGCGGCCTGGCCTACGACCCAAGAAAAGACTTTGTCCGCTATACCGACGGCACCGTCAATCATTGGAATAAGATGGAGCGTCCCGGCGTGTACCTTGAAAACGGCCATGTCAAGTTCTTCACCCTGGCGTCCATTGATGTCGAGAAGAACGACGACCGGGGAAACGACAACCACGGCAGCAAGGTCGTCGTGATTCCCTTCGACGGCGAAGCTTTTGACCGCGACATGGCAAAAATCATCGCCGCCGAAGACGCCGCAGCCGCAGCAGCAGCGACCGGCCAGCCCAAATGAAGGGTGAGCCGGGCGGGCAGTCCTCCTCGTGCGCCACAGCCGTGGCGACGGCGCTTGGCCGGGACTGGCGAATTATGGAGACAAAGGGAAGAGGCTTGATTTAAAATCTGGCGGCGGTCTGACACTGCCGCCAGTCCGAAAAATGAAGACATTGACAGACAATATGAATAAGTTTCGGATTGAATTTCTAGTGTTCGCAACTTGTGTCCTGGCGGCGGCCGCCGGGCTGGCGCAACCCAACTCCCCGTCCGGTTGGAAAGGACTGGCCGAGGGCGGGGCGGAAGTGGAACTCGTGCCGGACCCGAATCCGCCAGTCCCGGATGGGCGGGGGACAAACTCATTGCGGCTCACTGTCAATCAGATGGGAACGCGGTTTGGAATCGTTTGCGCCGACATGAGAAAAACGGAATTGCAGGCCGGCCAGTGGTACGACCTTTCATTCAATGCGCGCACCGAGGCCCGGAAGACCTTTGCGCTGACGGTGTCTCTGGAAAGCCCCGATGGGAAAACCGTTGCCGCGCGAACCACGCTGCCGGAAGTGGGCGGAAGCAGCTGGACGCATTACACGGTCGCGCTTCACGTTCGCCAGACCGCTTCCCCCTGCCGCATGGTGATCGCGCTGGCGGACACGGGTTCCCTCTGGTTGAGTGACATTTCCGTCGTTCTCAGAAAAACCGGCGGGACTCCTTGACCGCGGCATTGTTTTCGACCCCGACTTCCAACCGCCAAAATCTTAATCACCATGCAAACAAAAATGACAGGTTTCAGCCTTCGGCTAAACGACATCGTCGCAACCGCGCTCGTGTCCGGCACCCTATTCGGCGCTTCTTCCGGAGCCGCGCCCGCAGCCTCCACGGACTTGAGTGGTTCGGTGACGGCGGAGGCTCTTGCGCCTTATGTCCGCAATGTGGGTGTGCATGACCCTTCCACCCTCATCAAGTGCAAGGATGAGTTTTGGGTTTTTGCCACCGGCAGAGGCGTGCCGTCGTGGCATTCGAAGGACCTGGTGACCTGGGAACGGGGGCCGGCCATTTTCACCGGCCAGGCGCCGCCGTGGGTGGCTCAAGCCGTGCCCGGGAATCGAAACCTCGGCTATTGGGCGCCGGATGTTACTTTTCTGGACGGCCGCTATTTAGTCTATTACGCGGCTTCGACTTTCGGCAAGTGCGTCTCCGGCGTCGGCCTGGTCACCTCGCCGACCCTTGATCCAGGAGATCCCAATTACCATTGGACGGATCAGGGAATGGTCGTCGCCTCCGCGGCGACGGATGATTTCAATGCGATTGATCCGGCGATCTTCCACGACACCAACGGGAGTCTTTGGCTGACCTTTGGCTCCTTCTGGAGCGGCATTAAAATGATTCAACTGGATCCGCGGACCGGAAGCCGCCTCGCGCCGGATTCGCCGATGTATTCGCTGGCGCATTATGATTCCATCGAAGCGTCGTATCTCTACCAGCATGGGGGCTATTATTATCTTTTTGTGGACTGGGGCATGTGCTGCCGCGGAACCAATAGCACTTACAGCATTCATGTGGGGCGCAGCAAAGTGGTCACCGGCCCGTATTTGGACCGGGAAGGCAGGGACATGCTTTATGGCGGCGGCACGCTGTTTCTGGGATCGACCAAGCCATATATCGGCCCCGGACATGCGGGAATCATCGTGGACAAGGGAACCAACTGGTTTAGTTGCCACTATGAGGCGGTCGCCGCGGCCGCCGGTCCCGGACGAACCCAGGGATCCCCGCTGGCGGTCATGCCGATGCGTTGGAGGTCTGACGACTGGCCTGAAGTGAGTTTGAAGTAATCCGATAAATACGGCGACAACCTATGAACACCAGGAAGTCCATCCGAAAAAATCGTTTGATCACCAACCCGCTCCCCGTTTCCATCGGGGACCCCGATGTTCTGCACATCCCGGGGCACTACTACATCTATGGCACGGGCGGCGGAACTTTCACGTCCACCAATTTGGTGGACTGGGTTTCGGCGGGCAACACCCAGCCCAGGGGCACGAATATCTGGTTCAACGGCTCGTTCTGGGCGCCGGAAACCTATCAGGTGAAGGACCAGTTTTACATGTTCTACAGCGCGAACTGGACGAACAACCCGAACAACGAGCGCGAGAATTACCGCATCGGCGTCGCCGTGGCCGACAACCCGGCCGGCCCTTTCATTAACATGACAAACGGGCCTATCTTCGATCCTGGCTATCCGGCCATTGACGCCGATGTGCTATTTGACAGCGACGGCCGTGTCTATTTGTATTACTCGCGCTGCTGCTACAAGCATTCCGTGGAAAGCGAATTGGCCGATTGGGCCAGGGCGCAAGGCTGGTACACGAACATCGAGGAAAGCTGGATCTATGGCGTGGAATTGAAGCCCGACTTCAGCGGAACAATCGGCGAGCCGGTCCTGCTCCTGCGCCCTCCTGAGAAACTCTCCGATCCGCAATCCGCCTGGGAAGACTTGGCGGTGAAGTCGCACACGGTCAACCGCCGCTGGGAGGAAGGCCCCAACTCGATGAAGCATGGCGGCACCTATTACATCATGTATGCCGCGAACTCTGTGGCGGCGGGCGGTGATTACGCGACCGGCTATGCCACTTCCGACAAACCGCTCGGCCCCTTCAAGAAGGCCACCAATAACCCGCTCATCTACAGGAATACCGCCAGCGGCGGCAATGTGACGACGACAGCGCACACCTGTTGGACGACGTCGCCGGACAGGACGGAGTTGTTCATTCTTTACGGTGGCATCCTCACGGGCGCCCGTGGCGGCGGTCGCGGCGGCTTCGGCATGAATCCCGGCGCGTCGAACGCGCCTGCGGCGCAGGCCACCAACTTGGTGTCGGGCACAAATTCAGCCACAAGCGCCAATCTGGCGGCGGCGGGTGGCCGGGGCCGTGGCGGACGCGGAGGCGGGGGCGGCGGCGGACGCCGCCTGTTCCTGGACCGGCTCGAAATCAAGCCCGATGGCACGCTGGTCGCCCACAGCCCAACGGTTACACCCCAGCCGTATCCTTCCGCCAACAAGATTTCCGCCAAGTGATCCTTTATGTTGAGGATTAAGAAAAAGCTTCTCCTACTGATGACGGCAATGGCTTTCAGCTTTATGCCGTTGTTGGCTCAAACCCCGATCCTGCCGGATTTTCAAGCCGATCCCTCGGCCCGGGTTTTCGATGGGAGGCTTTACATATATCCTTCCCATGACATCGCTGGGAGCAAGGGATGGGACATGGTGGATTGGCATGTCTTCTCCACGGATGACATGATAAAATGGCAGGATCACGGCGTCATTTTCGGCCTGAAGGATCTGACTTGGGCCAAAAAGCAGGCATGGGCGCCGGATTGCATTGGGCGCCATGGCAAATACTACTTCTACTTTCCCGCTGACGGACAGATTGGCGTGGCGGTCGCGGATTCACCCGTCGGGCCGTTTAAGGACGCTTTGGGCAAGCCTCTGATCAACCGGAATGAAGCAGGACTGGTCTGCATTGATCCGTGTGTCTTCATTGATGATGACGGCCAGGCGTATCTTTACTTCGGCCAAAAAGAAGACCATGTCGGCGTGGTGAAGCTGAATGAAGACATGGTGACGCGGGATGGGGCGATTCAGGTGCTTGACTTGCGCCACTATCACGAAGGCATCTGGATCCACAAACGCAATGGCATTTATTACGCCAGCTATCCTTCTTATCTGGGGAAGCAAATAGCGAACCTGATGGAATACAGCATGGCGAAGAGTCCGATGGGGCCGTTCGACTACAAAGGGGTGATCCTTGACAACCACTCAAGGAATGTGCATGGCTCGATCACAGAGTTCAAAGGCCAATGGTATCTTTTTTACCATGTGGCGGGGCCAAGCCCCTATGAGCGGCGGGTCTGCGCCGAGCCGCTTTTCTACAACGAGGACGGCACCATCAAACCGATGCAAATGTCAACACAAGACGTTGGTTCAAAGAAGTGAAACATCAATGGTAATATGCCAAGACGAATGAACATGCTCAAATGGACGTGGCTTGTGACGGTGCTGTTGGCCTTGCAGTCCGGTTGCGCATCAATTAACCGGCCTTCAAAAGACCCCATGCCTGCGTTCTTCGATGGGGCGCGAATCCTCTTCCAAGGCGATTCCATCACTGACGGCAACCGCGGCAGAAACAGTGATCCCAACCACATCCTCGGCCACGGGTACCAATTCATCATTTTATGCAAATACGGCGCCGAACTGGCAGAACGACACCTGACCTTCATGAATCGGGGCGTCAGTGGCGACCGGGTTTCCAGCCTTGCCCGTCGCTGGCAGGCCGACACCCTCGCTCTCAGACCTGACATTCTCAGCATTCTCATCGGCGTCAACGACCTGGGGTCCAGGGTGTCGGCGGACCAGTTTGAACGGGATTACGATCAATTGCTCGCTGACACCATGAAATCGCTTCCCAATGTCCGGTTGGTACTGGGTGAACCCTTTGGGCTGCCAGTTGGCGGGAAAAAGGACATCTGGGATTCATACCATAAAGACTTGCTGGTCCGCGATGCCATTGTCAACAAGCTGGGCGAGAAATATCATGCGCCGGTCGTGCATTTCCAAAAAATGTTTGAAGACGCCACGAAGCGGGCGCCGGCTGAATACTGGATATGGGACGGGGTTCATCCAACCTACTCCGGTCACCAATTGATGGCAGATGAATGGTGCCGTTCGGTGCGGGCTTACTGGTCGGATAAGAAGTGACCCCGACAAAATACCGAATGACAAGCCCATGATATCCAAGCTCGATGAACTCGTGACACACCATCAATTTTTATGAAACTTCATCATTCCCTGGCCTCTGTCCTATGTTTCCTTATCGCTTCGTCCGGCCTCATTTCCGCCCAAACTCCGGCAACCAACCCTCTGCCGGCGGGCAAGATCGCCGCGCGCCCGCTCTATCGCGATCCTATTTTTGACAACCCAACCGACCCTGTCATAGTTTTCAACGCCGAATCCAAACGATGGCTCATGTATTACACTCAGCGCCGCGGCGCCAGCATCGCCGAGATCCATGGCAGCAAGATCGGCGTCGCCGCCTCGGAGGATAACGGGGCCACTTGGAAATACATCGGCACGGCCGGCATTACCTACGGCCAGGACGAGCACCCTGCCGACTATACCTACTGGGCGCCCGATGTCATCTGGGTGAAGGATAATTACCACATGTTCCTCGCTTATGTTCCCGGCATTTTCAACAACTGGAACCATCCCCGCGAAATCGTCCATCTCACCAGCAAGGACGGCTTCATATGGGATACCGTCGGCAAAGTGGATCTCCAATCGGGCAAAGTCATTGATCCTTGCCTCATCCAGATCCCCAATGGCGACTGGCGGATGTTCTACAAGGACGAAGCCCGGCCCCACACGATTTGCTACGCCGACAGCCACGACCTCTACCAGTGGGAAGTCAAGGGCAACGCCGTCACCAATCGCAACGGCGAAGGCCCCGTGTGCATCCGCTTCCAGGGCAAATACTGGCTTCTCGCCGACACCGACATGCCGGATGGGCAGGCCGTCTGGTCTTCCGACGATTGCACGAACTGGAAACCGCAGGACAGCACGTTCTACGGCAGCCATGGCGACATTGTTGTCAGCGGCGGCCGGGCATGGTGGTTCTACTTCGGCGGCCAGCGCATCGGCAATGTCAATTGGGCCGTCATCCCCGGCACTGAACCGGCATCCGCAGCCACCAACGCTCCTGCGTCCGCTCCCGGCTTCGGGGAACGCGGCGGAGGCCGGGACCTCGCCATCAATGTAGTCGAGATTAAAGTCATTGACGGCAAACTGATGTACACCAATCCCAACCAGCCAACTTACATTGATCTCAAGCCGGTTCGTGAAAAGAAGAGTGACGAGCCGCTGACCGGCAAAGCACTTTTGGACACCAAAGCATCCGACAGTAAAACCAACTGACCATGAAACCCATTATTCGCTCCACGCCCCTGTTGTTCTCACTCCTTCTTCTTGGCTGCGCCAGCCTCGCGCAGGCGCAGAATTCCGCGGCGTCAACCACGCCCTCCGGCGCCTCAGCCGGGCGCGAACGGCTCTCGCTGGACTGCGGGTGGTTGTTCCATGAGGGGGACATTCCATTTCCCGTGATTTCCGGGCACCAGCAATCGTATGACAACGCCAAGGCGGGCACCGCCTGGGGCGCCGCCGCGCCGGGTTATGATGATTCGTCATGGAAGACGGTGAATCTCCCGCATGACTGGGCCGTTGAGCAGCCGTTCGATCAGAAGGCGAATATCTCGCAGGGCTATCGCGCCAGGGGAATGGGCTGGTACCGCAAATACTTCCGCCTGGATGCTGCCGACCACGGCAAGCACCTGGAACTCCAACTCGACGGCGTCGCCACTCACTGCACCATCTGGGTCAACGGCGTTCTGGCCGATCGCAACTGGTGCGGCTACACATCCATCTATATTGACATCACCCCTTACGTGAAGTTCGGCAACGACATCAATGTCATCGCCGTCCAGGTGGATGCCGTGGCGCAGGAAGGCTGGTGGTACGAAGGCGCGGGACTTTACCGCCATGCTTGGCTTCTGAAGCGAAGCCCCGTCCATATCGAGACCGACGGTGTTTATGCCAACCCCGTCCGCAACCCCGACGGCCAATGGGTGATTCCGGTTGAAGTCACGCTCGACAGCAGCGACAAGGCCCCGTCAACCGTGGAAGTGGAATCCACGCTGATGGACCCGGCCGGTAAAGTTGTAGTCCGCGCCGGCACCCGGGCCGACGTGGATCCTCTGAAGGAATCCGTCGCCAAGTTCACGCTCCCAGTGACGGCTCCCGAACTTTGGTCGCTGGAAAAACCGGCGCTTTATTCCGTTCGCACCGTTGTCAAACAGAATGGCGCGGAAGTGGATAACGTCACCACGCAATGCGGATTCCGCACCATCCGATTCGACCCCGACAAGGGATTCTTCCTGAACGACAAGCACGTCGAGCTGCTGGGAACGTGCAATCACCAGGACATGGCGGGCGTCGGGGTCGCCGTCCCGGATTCGATGTGGGATTTCCGGGTGCGCCGCCTGAAGGAAATGGGCGCCAACGCCAACCGCTGCGCCCATAACCCGCCCGCTGCGGAGTTTCTCGATGCCTGCGACCGTCTCGGCATGTTGGTGATGGACGAGAACCGTGATTTCGGCTCCGCTCCAGAGAACTTGCGGCAACTGGATTGGATGGTGCGCCGGGATCGCAACCACCCCAGTGTCGTTCTATGGTCCGTGTTCAATGAAGAACCTTCGCAGGGCACGGAGATGGGCTACGAAATGGTCCGCCGGATGAGCGCGGTGGTCAAAGAGCGGGACACCACGCGGCCCGTCACCGCGGCCCAAAGCAATTCCGACCTGAATCCCATCAACGCCTCCCTGGCGGCGGATGTGGCGGGCTTTAATTATGTCTATTATGACTTCGACAAATATCATGCGCTTCACCCCACGAAACCCATCTTCAGTTCGGAAGACACTTCGACCGTAATGACCCGCGACGAATACACCTCCAGCCGCAGGGGGGCCAATCCGGTTCTGGATTCTTACGATGATACCGCGCTGCAATGGGGGCTGACGCACCGCAACGCCTGGAAGGAAGTCGCCACCCGCCCCTTTGTCGCGGGCACGATGGTTTGGACCGGCTTCGACTACCGCGGCGAGCCGCAGCCGTTGTCGTGGCCGGCGGCCGGGTCGTCCTTCGGCTGCATGGACCTGTGCGGATTTCCTAAGGCGGCTTACTACATTCACCAGGCGCAGTGGATTCAGGACCGCCCGATCCTGCATCTGATTCCCCATTGGAACTGGGCCGGGAGCGAAGGCAAACCCATCAAGGTGATGGCGCTGTGCAACGCGGAGAAAGTCGCTCTCATTCTCAACGGCAAACCGCTCGAAGAAAAATCCGTGGACAAATATCAGATGGCAACCTTCGAGGTGCCTTATGAATCCGGAAAGCTGGAAGCGGTGGCCACAACGGACGGCAAGGAGGTCGCGCGTTTCGCTGTGGAGACGACTGGAGAGCCGGCCAGATTGCAACTCGTCACCGA
>JBEKCX010000532.1:0-5203 GCA_050014655.1 Occallatibacter sp.
ATGACCGGCTCAACCGGCGACAACATCTGGGCCTTCAACGACGGGGTGGAGTTGTGGCGCTCGCCGGATTTGAAGAAGTGGGAGTATCTCGGGTTGGTGTGGATCACCGCCCGCGATGGCACTTGGGAGAAGGAGCCGCAGAGTCTGCACGGACAACCTGTTGTCACGATTTGGGCGCCGGAGATTCACTATCTCAAGAAGCTCAATACTTATGTCATCTGTCTGAGCATGGCGCCAGGCGGCATTTCGCTTTTGAGAAGCTCGACTGGAAAACCGGAGGGGCCTTACACCAATACCGTGCCGGATGGCAAACCTCTGCGAAAGGAGGGAATTGATGCGACTGTTTTCGAGGACGACGACGGGAAGGTTTATTTCTGCAACGGCGGGGGCGGGAGCATCAGCCTGATGAAGGATGATTTGAGCGGTTTCGCGGAAACGCGCACGGTGACATTGCTCAACCCCGATCACAACCCGGCGCATCACACCGCCAGCGTGGTGCAGCGGGGCATGAACGGGTTCGGTCACGAGGGCGCGGTTCTTTTCAAGGCCAACGGCAGATATTATCACGGCGCCGAGGACGACTATGGGGGCCGTTACTCCTCTTGCGTCGCCATCGCCGACAACATTTGGGGCCCCTACACGAACTGGCACGAAACGGTTCCTTGCGGCGGGGGCACAGATTTCTTCAAGGACAAGGAAGGGAACTGGTGGTGCGCGTTTTTCGGCAACGACAATGCCGCGCCGTGGCGTGAACTGCCGGGGATTGTCCGCATTGATTTCGACAAAGACGGGAAAATATCCGTCGCCAAGACCCAGCCCGCTTTTGTCCTTCAAAACTCCACCCCTTGAGCCAGGCAATGACCCATCAACACCGCCGTTCCTTGCGCTTGAATTGCAATCCCATGACGGGATCGCTGGTGCTGCTGCAGATTCTCCTCGCCATTGCCCTGCCGGCGTTTGGACAGCCTTACTATGTCGCGCCCGGTGGCAGCGACACCAATCCCGGCACGCTGGGGAGGCCTTTGGCGAGTCTCCGGCGCGCCCAAGAGGCGGTGCGGCAAAAGCCGGGGACGGTGTTCCTGCGCGATGGAACCTATTATTTGCCTGAACCGCTCGTTTTCACCGCGGAGGATTCGGGCACGAAGGACGCTCCGGTTGTCTTCCAAGCATACGAAAAGGAGCGGCCTGTGATCAGCGGCGGAGTCAAACTGGAAAAACTGGACTGGAAACCGTACCAGGGCGGCATCTTTCAGGCGAACGTGCCGGAAGATTTGCGGACGGAGGAAATTTTTGTCAATGGCGAGAGGCAAATCCTGGCCCGCTATCCCAATTTCGATCCGAAGGCGCAGTATTTCGACGGCTTTGCCGCCGATGCGATTTCGAGTAATCGAGTCGCGCGCTGGGCCGATCCGGCGGGCGGCTATTTCCACGCCATGCATCCTTCGCTGTGGGGCGATTTCACATGGCGCATCACCGGCAAGGACGCGCAGGGCGGCTTGACGATGGAAGGCGGCTGGCAGAACAACCGCGGCGCCGCCGCGCACCGGACCTATCGTTTCGTGGAGAATATATTCGAGGAATTGGACGCTCCCGGCGAATGGTTCTTGAACACGAAAACCCACACGCTGTATTTTTATCCGCCCGTCGGGCTGGATCTTGCCAACGCCACGGTGGAAGCCACGCGGCTGCGCAGCCTGATCGAGTTTCGCGGCAGCGAGGACAAACCGGTGCGGTTCGTGACGCTTCGCGGACTGACCTTCCGCCAGGCGGCGCGCACGGTCATGGAAACGAAGGAGCCACTGGTGCGGTCGGACTGGGCGATTTATCGCGGCGGGGCGATTTTCTTCAATGGGGCGGAAGATTGCGCGCTGGAAGACAGCTTTCTGGATCAGGTTGGCGGCAACGCGATCTTTGTCAACAATTACAACCGCCGCCTGGCAGTCCGCGGCTGCCAAATCGCGAAAGCCGGGGCGAGCGGCGTCTGTTTTGTCGGCGATCCGCAAGCCGCGCGGAATGTGCTGTTCAATTACAATCAAGCCAACAAAATCGAGGACCTCGACCGCGCGCCCGGCCCGCGGAGCGACAATTACCCCGCGAACTGCGTGGTGGATAATTGCCTGATTTATCTGACCGGGCGGGTGGAAAAGCAAACGGCCGGAGTGGAAATTGACCTCGCCCGGGACATCACCATCCGCCACTGCTCGATCTACGACATGCCGCGCGCGGGCATCAACATCGGCGACGGTTGCTGGGGCGGACACGTCATTGAATTCTGCGACATCTTCGACACCGTGAGGGAAACGGGCGATCACGGCTCGTTCAATTCCTGGGGACGCGACCGTTACTGGCTGCCGAACATCAACACGGTCAATGCCTGGGTGGCGCAGGTTCCAGAGCTGCCGAAGCTGGATGCGGTGGAACCCAACATCCTGGTTAATAATCGCTGGCGCTGCGACCACGGCTGGGACATAGACCTGGACGACGGCTCCTCCTACTACATCATTACGAACAATCTGTGCCTGCACGGCGGCATCAAGAACCGGGAAGGCTTCGGGCGCGTGGTCGAGAACAACGTGATGGTGGATAACAGTTTCAATCCGCATGTCTGGTTTGCCGAAAGCGGGGACATTTTCCGGCGCAACATAGTCTGGACCGCCTACCGTCCGGCCAACATGCGCCGCCCGCCCTGGGGGAAGGAAATGGATTACAACCTGATGCAAAAGGATGGCGCGGCGTCCAATTCGCCCGCGACCGCGCTGCAACGGCAGAGCGGCCGGGATGAGCATTCCATCGTTGCCGACGCGCAATTCATGGACCCCGCCACGGGCGATTATCGCGTGAAACCCGGCTCGCCCGCCCTGGCTTTGGGCTTCGTGAATTTTGCAATGGACCAATTCGGCGTGCAGAAACCGGAATTGAAAGCCATTGCGCAGCGGCCCGCGCTGCCGGCACAGAGGAGGGTTGCCGTTGCGCCCGCGGCGCGCGACGCCACGCCGCGCGCCTGGCTTGGCGCGAGCGTTCGCAATATCGCCGACGAGGGGGAAATGTCCGCGTTCGGATTGCCCGGAGTGACGGGCGTGCTTGTGCTCGAAGTCCCCGCCGGTTCTTCGCCCATGATGGCGGGGTTGCGGAATAACGATGTCATTCTGTCAGTCAACGGCGCCAAGACCGCCGATGTCGCCGCCCTGCTTCAGCAAGCTCCGGCCCTGAATGCCGGCCAGACTCTCGCAGTTGGCATTTCCCGCAATCAGAAGCAAACCACTCTTCGGCTTACATCACTGAGACCATAGACTCCTGCCAATTCAAAATGACGAAAAGAAGCACATTTTTCCGAACCGCAGCGCTGCCGCCTGTTGTCCTGGCGCTTCTCGCTGTGTGTGCAAGTTCCGCGCCGCAAGTGATCGCTGCCGAACAGCAGCTCTCTGATCTTGCTTATGCCAGCCACCATGCAGATGCGGGCGCCGTCTTAATTGACACCTCCGGCGCGGCCAAGCTCCGCGTGTCTTTCCTCACCCCGACGATGGCGCGCATTCAGATTTCTCCGACGGGTACATTTCCGGCTAATCCGTCGCCGGCGGTGGCCGTCGTAATGCCCCCTTTGGCTGATGTTGCCGTGGCGAATCAGGGGGAGACGCTTGTCATCAAGACGAAAGGGCTTTCGCTGCATCTGGATAAGTCCCACCTGCGGGTGGATGCCTATGACGGAGAGGATGAGAAGTCCCTTACGCTGGAGAGTCCGGGCAATGGCACGAGTTGGGATACTGTCACTGGCAGCCTGCGCCAGAGCCGCATCCTGGATGATGCGGAACACATCTACGGGCTTGGCCAGGATAATGCCAATCGCGGGACGCTAGACCGCCGTGGAACGGTGCGCGACATGTGGACCGGCCAGCAAATTCGATCGGGCAACGTGACCGCGAATTATCCGGTTCCCTTTTACCTTTCCACCGGCCCGGACGGTCGCGGCTATGGAGTCTTTGTGGACAACGTCTGGCATGCGCGGTTCGATCTTGGCAAGACACAAAAGGACCGGCTCACCTGGACTTCGCCCGGCGGTCCGCTGGATTATTACATCATCAACGGCCCCTCGTTCAAATCCGTGATCAATCAATACACCCAATTGACCGGCCGGCCCACGATGCTGCCGCTGTATGCTTTTGGTTATTGGCAGAGCCGGTGTTTCTTTAACAATTTTGCGGACATCAAGAAGACGGTGGATCGCCTGAAATCAGGGGGACTGCCGCTGGATGTTCTGGTGATTGACTCTAACTGGCCCCAGGTGGAGGTGGATTTCCAATGGAGCCAGAATTTCCTGAGCGGTCGAACGGCGGAGGAGTGGATTGCCAGCCTCCATGCCGGAGGAGCCAGAGTCATGCTTTCGACCAAAGGGCCTATGATCCGAAAGGATGCGGAAAACTATCCCGATGCCTTGAGCAAGGGTCTCTTCGCCACCGATGGCCGCGGGAAAACTCTGACAACGGGATATTACAATGGCGACTTGATGGACTTCACGCATCCGGACATGGAGGCATGGCTCACGACGCAGCTCAAACCGCTTTCCAAGCAGGGAGTTGACGCCTGGTGGCTTGACCTGATCGAACCCGAGGGCGAGCCCCAGCAGGCGGTCTATCACGAAGGCAAAAGCGCCGACATCCACAACACCTTTCCCCTGCTGAATTACCGGACTTATTTTGATTATTGCCGCAGCATTGAACCGGAGGGCCGCCCGGTTATTTTGGGCCGCGCGGCTTCGGCCGGCACGCAGCGTTACAGCGGCATCGTCTGGACCGGGGACATCAATTCGGATTGGCCGACGTTTCAGGCGCATATTCCCGAGGCGCAGAATACCGGGCTTTCGGGTTTGCCCTACTGGGCCAATGACAGCGGCGGCTTCATCAGCGGCTTTTTGAATCGCGACCGCTATGGCGCCCATGCGGAACTTTACGAACGCTGGTTTGAGTTCACTTGTTTTGCGCCCATCACTCGCGCCCACAAGTCGGGACCGGCGGAGCCTTACGAATATGGTCCCGTGGTCGAGGCGACCGCCAGGAAGTACTTGCAGTTGCGTTACCGGCTGCTGCCTTACATTTACAACATCGCGCACGAGGCGGCCGCCACGGGCCTGCCCATGCTGCGGCCGCTGGTTCTGGAATATCAGAATGACCCCGAATCGGCGACCGCCAAGACCGAGTTCATGTTCGGC
>JBEKCX010000533.1:0-3997 GCA_050014655.1 Occallatibacter sp.
CTTTCTCCGCCGCAAGTCCTTGACAACTGGATCATCGTGGGCAGTGAAACGGGCGGCTTGCGCTGCCTGCAAGGAACCGGAGGCGCCCCATGATGTTCCCCCGGATTTTTACCCAGGAGCTGGTGGAATGCAGTGATGTTTCGTTGACAGGCGGCAAGGGCGCCAGTCTTGGACGGCTCATTCGCGCGGGGTTTCCGGTTCCCGACGGTTTTGTGGTCAACACGCGCGCCTGGCGGCTGGCCCGGGAAGGAGCCACTACCGGCGGCAAGCCGATGGAGATTCCGGCCCGGGTAGCCGGGGAAATTCTCCAGGCGTATCAAACAATGGCTGCCGGAGCTGTGGCGGTTCGTTCGTCGGCAACGGCAGAAGACATGGCGGCGGCATCTATGGCGGGGCAGTGCGAAACATTCCTTGATGTGCAAGGGGAACCAGAATTGCTGGAAGCGGTGCGGCGGTGCTGGGCGAGCCTGAATGCCCCGCGCATCCGGGCCTACCTTGATGAACATGGAATGGATCCCGCCACCGTCGCGATGGCGGTCGTGGTGCAGCGGTTGGTGCCGGCGGATGTGGCCGGGGTGCTCTTTACCGCGGATCCGAATGGCGGCAGCGGGAAAATGCTCATCGAGGCAAATTGGGGGCTGGGGGAAACGGTTGTCGGCGGACATGTGCAACCGGACGTGCTGACGGTGGAACGGAAGACAGGCCGTGTGCTTTCAGCCAGGATCGCGGACAAACAGGTGTGTCTGGCCGCCGGCACAGGCAAAGAGCAGCCGGTTGCGGAATCTTTGCGCAAAAAGTCCTGCCTGAGCAGCCGCGATGTCCATCGTCTTTGGGAACTGGGACAGCGGATTATGGAACATTTCCCCACGCCCCAGGACATCGAATGGGCCATCCACGACGGCAACCTGTATCTGCTGCAATCCCGCCCCATTACCACGCACCCGGAGGCCGAAGCGAGCGAGGCATTGATGGGGGCAACCCGCCAGCACTTGCGCGAGGAATTGTCGGCGGGACGCGGGCCGTGGGTCCTGCACAATCTGGCCGAAACGCTTTCACATCCGACCGCTTTGACTTGGAGCATAATCCGGAAATTCATGTCGGGCCGGGGCGGCTTTGGCGCGATGTACCGGCAGGCGGGATTTGAGCCAGCGCCGATTATTGACAGCGAGGGTTTTCTGGAGCTTGTCGCCGGCCGGGTTTATATGGATGTCTCCCGCGCGCCGGAGATGTTCTGCAAGAACTTCCCTTTTGTCTATGACCTTGCGGAATTGGTCCATGATCCCGAAGCCTCGCAGAAACCCCCAACGCTGCCACGGGGATCGTATTTATCCCGAGCGAAGGCCGCCGCGCTGCTGTCCAAGTCGGGCGCAAAGCTCCGGGACTTGGCGGAGCGCGTTGCCGGCGAATTTCGCGACAGGACTACCCCGGCGGTCATCGAATATGCCGCGCGGTCCAAAGCAAACAACCTCCGCTCTCTTTCGGTGGAAGAGCTGATCGCCCTTTGGGACGAGCGCGAGAACCAGGTCCTGAATGTTTTTGGCCCCGAAACGCTGATGCCGGGTTTGATTTGCGGCATGGCATGGGCGGAGCTGGAAATCTTTTTGCGGGAGAGTTTCTGGGATGACGATACGGCGGCGTTGTTGCGACTCATTTCCACCAGTGGAGAGGCCGACCGCACGGTGATCGCGGATGCGGAACTATTCAAAGTCGCCGGCGGGAAATGGCTGCTGGAAACATGGCTGGCGGACCACGGCCACCGCGGCCCGGGCGAGTTCGACTTGGCTGCGCCGCGCTGGCGCGAGCAGCCGGAGGTCCTGCGGAAGATGGCAGCGCATCTGGCCGCTGGCGAACCTCCTCTGGAACGGTTCCGCCGCGGCCGCGATGCGGCGAACCGGCAGGCAGCCGATCTCCGGTTGCGGCTCTCCGCCGCAGACGCCATGGAATTTGACCGCCGCCTGGATCTTGTGCGCCGCTATATGCCATTTCGGGAAGACGGGAAGGATTTGCTCATGCTGGGTTATGACTTGTTGCGCGATTTGGCCTTGGAGGCCGGAAATCGGCTGGCCATCGGCGGCGGCGTTTTCCATCTGACTCGTGACGAGCTTTTCGACGCGCTGCGCGTCGGCTTCGCTCCACTCCACCTGATTGAACAAAAGGAGTTGGCTTATCGGGCCGAAATCCGTCTCACCCTACCGCGGGTTATTGACGCGCAATCCGTTGAGCGGCTTGGCGAAACGAACGAGGCAAAACCGGCAGGGGGCTGCCACAAAGCTCTGGCAATCTCGGCCGGCCAGGCGTCCGGACCCGCCCGCATCCTGCAGTCCGCAACCGAGGCGGGAGAATTCGGTTGCGGTTACATTTTGGTCTGCCCCAGCACGGATCCGGCGTGGACACCGATGTTTGTGAATGCCGCCGGCTTGGTGTTGGAGCGGGGCGGGGCGCTTTCGCACGGGGCAGTGGTGGCGCGCGAGATGGGCCTGCCGGCGGTTGTCCTGCCGGATGCGACGCGGCTTTTTCGGGATGGCGAGCAGATTGAAGTCAACGGCAATCAGGGCTGGGTGGTTCGCGCGTCGGATCTTTCCAGCCAACCTCCACCGATGGATGCGGTGGATCCCGCGGATACGCACATCCCGCGCGAATTGATTCCCCCTCCGCCCGGACGCAAAGAGCGCCGGGCCGCAAAGCTCGGCATGACCGCCGCGGCGCTGTGGATGATCTATCTGCTCGGATTCTTCTTCCTGCCCGCGGACTATGTTTATCGGCCTTCGCTTGCCTTGCTGGATTTGCTGCTGTGGCCTCTGGTCCGCTTTTTGGGCAAACCGGGGGTGGTGGCCGTCGTCGCGGCGGGCATGGCGGCCGTCCTGTCGTTGGCGCAAAAATTCGCCACGGACAATCGCCGGCTGCTCGAAGCCAAACGCCGGGCCGCGCTGCTTGTCAAGCAGGCCCGGATGCTGCCGGAAGACGCGCCGCGCCGCAAAGAGTTCCTCCTACTGGCCGCGCCGGTAAATTTCCGCGTGCTTGCGGCCGCAATGGTTCCGGTCGGCCTGTTGCTGGGTTTGCTGGTTGTGACATTTGCGTGGTTTAAGGATCGCATGGATCCGTCCGTGCCTATAGGGCTGGCCGGGTCGTCCGTGCAGATTGTCGCCATGGTGAACAGCGATTGGGGCGAGCCGGTGGAAATCATCGCGCCGCCTCCCCTGACCCTGGACGCGGCCACGCCGGCTTCGCGCACGTTGCCGCCGATTCGTAAAACGCTGGAACAGTTGCTGGCGCTATACCGCCAGCCCCAAAGCCAGTCGGACCGTCCGTGGGAATTGCAGATGGTTCCCGATCTGGCCCGGCAACAAACGGCGGACGATCTCCGGAATTATTTGGACGCGGGCATCCCGCCGCGGGGCGTCACTTGGATGATCCGGACGCCGCCCGGCACAGTTGGACAGTTTCCCGTGAAGGTAATTGCCGGGGCCCGCCCGCCGGTGATGGTGAATGTGGTGCTCGGCGAGGAATTTCCACCCGGGAACTTGACCGCCCGCGGCGGAGCGGATTGTCCCATAAAGGAAGTGCGGGTCGTTTATCCGCCATCCGGGCAGAAGCCGGTTTTCTGGCAGCCGCTGGCGGGTCTGGGGGCCAGCAGCCACCTCCCTTTGGCGAAGGAGCTGGCCACGCTGGATATTGGCTGGTTGTGGGTCTATATCCTCGCTTATGTGCCGGTTTTATTCGTGGCAAGAGTCGTGCTGAAAGTGGCCTGATGCGAGCGATTTTGAAATAAAACGAAAGTAATGGAGGGTCTTAATGTCAGCTTAAGGTGAGCCATGTTATAGGTTACGCGAAAGTTACAAACAGATGGCGTTTTAGCGACGACACCGTGAATTGAGAATTTGATTATGAAGAATGGAGACGAAAGAAACACGACGCGGCCGGCTCAAAAAATGGCCTGTAACAAATCTGTGACAAATCACCGGCCGGAGGGTCATCCATTTGCGGATAGCGAACTCAA
>JBEKCX010000534.1:0-5148 GCA_050014655.1 Occallatibacter sp.
GCGTACTCGTGGACCAGTACAGACAGGGTTTCTGCTTCCGTCATGCCGGGCTTGAGAACGATTCTGCCGCCGTGGGAGACGCCATCGGCTTGCATCGTGGAGTCGCCGTATTCGAGGGTTATGCCCGAAGCCGCGACGTGCTTGACCATGCGCTCAAGGTGGACTGCCGCGTCGCCTTCGACCCGGCTCGACCGGAGATCGGGAAGGGGATCGCCTTCGGTCTGGTCCTCAGAGAAGACGTAGACGGGCCGGAAGCTTATGAACTTTGCCGGTTCCGCGTCGATACTGACGATATTGCCCTCAGACTTTGCCCTTTTCGTCCGCACCATCGGAGCCATAATCATGATTCCGTGCTCACCTTTCTTGACGTTGCGACCGAACGCCGTCTTCCACGTATGGAACCCGGCGACCCGCGTAGCGTCCGGCTTCTGGCAATAGATGAGCATGGAGTTGGTAAAACTGTATTTCCGGAAGCGTCCCATCGCCTCAAGATAGCGGGTGAGCACTTCGGTCTTGCCTTCTCGGAGCGCCGCAACGAGTTGCTCGGACGCGGCGGCGACGGCGGCGGCGATGGTGGACTTCTTCTCAGTGGTCAATGTCCGGTCCTCGGGAAATGATTTGGTTGTGCCGCGCCGCCCCTCCACCCAGAAAGGGGGCGCGGCCGTCCGGTGTTAGTTACTTGATGAACTGCGCCAGCGTCTCTTTGGTGTAGCAAAGATGCTCGACAGGGAACTTCTTCTTGCCCATCAGCGATTTCCAAAGACCGATGAAGCCGCCCGGGTGTTTCGTGAGGCTGGAGGATGCGTTTGCGTGGGTGAATTCGCTCTCAAAGAACGCTTCCTCCCACCGTGGCAGCGACTTGACGGAGGCCTCTCGCGGCACTTTGGTCGTTCCCAGGCAGACGCTGCCGTTGTTGCTCACGTTCCAGTAGGGCGCGAGATACAGTGGCGTCCCTGGGGTTGGGCGCTCATCGGCGGCGAGAGCGCGAATGTCCAACGAGCCGGGGCGCGCACGAAAGACAAGGGCAGGCTGGGGAAACCTCTTGCCTGAAAGCTGCTTGAGTTCCTGACCTTTGTTGTCCACGTAGTACATGGGACGTATGGTGGACGGGGTCCACCATACAATCGTTTCCTGGGTGCGCATGAGGACGTTTTCGGGCAGAAATTCGCTCGGAACCGCTCCTCGCAGTTGCTCGATCAGCGCGAAGATGTCCGACTCCCCAAGCGGAGAGCCGGGCAGGAGCGAGGGTGCGCCTTTCGCGTCGAGTTTGACTGCGTGCTTGGTTACGAACGCACTACCGTCAGTGCGTCCCATTGCGCGGTCACTGCTGTAGATGAGGAGGGCTTCACGCAGCTCGAAGCTGGCCGTGGATCTGAGGTTGATGTATGTGTCCAAGGCTCTTTCTCCTCTTGTCGAACAGTTTGCTTAGTTTTACGATCTGCCGATTGACCATGACGAAACCTCGGACCCTTTCCAGAACCCTTCTGACGTTTTGCTTGTCAGCGGGGTTGAACGCCGCAATCCACGTGGGGGCGTGCGAGCATTCGTTCATGCCTGTGGCCTCTTCGTCGAACGCTTGCGAAATTGGATCGTGGTGATCGAAGGCGAGCACCCAGGTCGGCAGCGGCCCATCGTCCCAGTTGCCCTCGAAATCCCGGGGGTCCTGAGTCGACTTTCTCTGCTTTACCGCATCCATAGTGAGCAAGGGTTCAATCCACTTGGCGTAGCGGCCGTTCCTGTGCTTCTGAAGAAGGGCACGGGCAGACCGGTACTCTTTGCGGCCGACGTTTTTGGCACACTCTGGAATTGCGGCGTCGAGATCGGGAAAGTCGATGTCATGCGCCTTAAGGTATTCGGCAAATAGTTCTTCTGGTACGTACTCGCCCTCGCTCTCGATATCCTGTTCGATCGACTCTTTCCAATTGTCCAGAAAGTAGCGGGTCCGCTCAGCGTCGTAGACATCCATCCACTGATTCATGGTGCCGAGTAGAACGAGATAGAACGCGCGGCCTAGACCGACATGCTCTTTCTCTAGCAGTTCCAACTCATCACCTACGGCGATGAAGCCGCAGCCGTCTGGCGTGTCCAGCAGAATGTAGAGTCTGCCATCGGTTGGCTGGGCCTCGTTTTCGAGTGCATCGAAGATCGCCAGGTCAACGTCAGTCTCGCCATTCATCTCGTCTGCTCCAATTTCTGAGAGCCACGCGCCTATCGAATCGCGAATGAACGCAGATGTATTGGCGTTGTTGCGCTCCCATAGTTCAGCCGTACCGAGGCCCAACTCGACGAGGGAACGCGCCAATGTGAGGGTATTATCGTCGCCCTTCGTATACGTGAAGGAGGTTGGGATTGAAGTGAGGAGGGGGAGCACGAGGCCCGGCGACTGCCGGGCTACAGTCATTGCAGCCAGGGAAGCAAGGCGCTCGGCGTTGGGATCGGGCGTTCGTTGTACCTGTGTCGACTCAACACGGAGGCGACGACTTGAGATGCTTTCTGTGCCTTTTCGCATTGGACGAAACTCGCAATCATTTGTTCGTTGGGCGTGCGTTCCTGCCGGCCGATTCGTTTCAACTCGGCCAGCAGGAACTTGCGCGATTGGGGATCAGTCTTTCGGAAAGGGGCTCCCATCGGGATCAGCCCTTATGCCCGATTGACGTGCTGAAGGTGATCTTGTGCTCGGTTCCGGTGATCTCTTCCTCAAAAGAGGAGTTGTTGAGTTCCGGGTAGATGCCCGCATAGTGCGCGCGGACCTCTTCGATTGAGAGTGCCGGATTCGGGTCGGCAAGCTTTCGGCCAGAACTGTAGAACGTTCTCGGGAGTGCGATTGTTTTCAATGCCATAGAGGCTCCTTCGGTGGACAGCTATGTCGCCAATGTTGATGGACGGCGCTACTCAAATTGAGCGGCGCCGTCCAGGGGTGTGTCGTGATCGAGAGAGGTTGGACTCAGGCTGCTATGAGCTGGCCGCCCATTTCCGGGAACGCCTCACGCATGATCTCGGCCTCTTCCTCCGCCTGCTGATCGAACATCGACTGCGCCAAATCGGACGCGCTCGCGGCTGCTGCGATTTCAGTCACCGTAGCCTCCGGAGTTTCCGTTTTCTGATCCCCTTCCTCTTCCGCTTCGTCCGACTCGGCCGCGGCGGTGGTCGACGCCAGCACAGGCGCAGGCGCTGTCTCCGCAGTCGGGGCGGCCACGTCGAACAGACTCGGAGGCTCGGGGGCCTTCACCTCCGCTGCCTTTGCGGGCACAGCCGGAGTCTTCGTGCCGACTTTGGCGGTCTTCTTGGCGTCGGCAACCTTCTTGGCTGCCTCGTCCTTCACCTCTTTGAGCGTGGCTTCCATGCCAGCCTTGACCTGGGCGAGCGAGTTCTCCAGCGTCATGTGCTCGGCGGTGTAGCTGACGATCGTCGCGGGAAGTTCGGTGTCGAGCTCCTCGGCGGTCCCTTCGACGGCGAAAGGCTGTGAGAGTTCCTTGACGTCGTCTTTGCCGGTGGGACGCGGGGTGATGGTGACGCGGATGCGCTCGTCGGCAACCGATGTGATGGTGAGGATTAAACTGCGCTTCGACAACAATGGTGCAAGTTCTTTGAACATGGTGGGGTCCTTTATCTTTCTGGGGGATGAACTACGAAAGGCGACCCGATTTGGGTCGTCTTGGTTGAAATGACGGAGTTTGCTACTTACATCAACGGTTTGGTCGAGGTCTGGACGGGAATATCACCCTCGCACGTCACAGGCTGGACCCGGTCGCTCCAATCGTGGGCGATGCGGAAGGTCTTGCCATCGGGGAATTCCATGTAGTCGCCGACCCGCGGCCCGTCAATTTTGTCGTAGACCGCGATCCGCGCCGCCAGAATCTCAGCATTCTTTGCAGCGACTCTCGCATTCACTTCTTCGAGCAGACTCATATCGTCAACCTTTCCGGGACGAAGCAAACTGATGCTGCTCCGAGACTTCGGGCTGTTGGCCCATCCGCAAGCATGAAATTACTCCAGTAGGGGCCTCCTGCGTACCAGCACTCGGCTGCCGTCACTGGCCGCTCGGCGATGAGGATGTGATTCGCGTCGAAGAACCGCGCCATTTTGGTAGATTTGGGGGTGAGACCGTGGAGGCACAGGAGGTAACTCTTAAGGTCGAATTGCGGTGATGTCGTTGCCATGTTTGGACCTCGAACGTAAGAAACGTGAGCGTGCGCCTTCCAAACCTGTTTATCAGGAATTTGATAATCAGATTTTTGATAATCAGAACGATGGTTGCCTCGCTCCGAATCGTGATCTGGGTGTAGCGGCATGCGCCTATTAAAGGCGCATGCCGCTTGTTCGTTACTGCTGGCCGAGTCACCCGAACAGCAGCATCTGCTCCTCATCTTCCGCAACTGGCTTGCGGCGGTGGGCTTTTGGACGCATCGCATTGAACGCAAGAATGTTGGTTTGCGATGTGGGTGCTGGTGCTGGTTCAGGTACGGAGACAGGTACAAGCGGTGGGACCAAGAACGGCTTCGCCATCTCTGGCAACGGTTCAGCCTCTTCAACTTCAGAGGCTTCCTCATCGGCGGCTTCGAACGCAAAAGCGCCGGACTCGACGAGTTGGATGTTGCTGTCAGTGGCTGGTTCTTCCTGCTCTTCTGTCACAAGGGTTGGAGCCTGCGCAAACATCTGCGCGCGCTCATGGGCGAGGTTAGCCCAGACTGCATCGGCGGATTCACCGACTTTGCCCTCTTCGAGCAGTTCGCGAACCATCGATGTGACCATGTCGTCATCCTCCTCGAAGCCGTCCAACCCTTCTCCGCTGAATTTGCCCATGAGACGAATCTGATTCTCCTGCACAGTGCTGCTGTACATGAGGAACTTCACCCGCACTGGGTGCTTCTGACCAATGCGCCAGGAGCGACGGCTTGCCTGCCTCAACGTGAACAGAGAGTACCCGGTCTCGTAGAAATACAGCGTGGGGAAATCCAGCAGATCCAGTCCAGTCTCGACCAACTTGGGATGACAGACGACAACCTGCACGCCCTCTTTGAGGCGAGCCTCGTACCACGCCTCACGCACATCGGTGCCAACCGACGACCTGAGAACCGCAGTGCGAAGACCAGCCTGCTCGAAGACCCACTTCAAGCGTGCCGTAACGTCATGGCGACCCGTAAAGGT
>JBEKCX010000535.1:0-2658 GCA_050014655.1 Occallatibacter sp.
TGCTACTTGGCCTTCTTCTTGGCGGGCTTGGCCGCGTTGCTCTCGCTGGCTTCGCTCGGTGCCGAATAGTCGATCTTGCGGATGTAATCGGCCTTGATCGAGAACGTCTTGTGCTCCACGCCGTCAGCCGTGTACGTCTCGGGCTTGATCTTGCCTTCAATGATGACCGGCGTCCCGGCCTTGAGGGTGGCGGCGAAGTTCGCCAACGGCCCCCAAACCTGAACCGGAAGAATCGTCTTCAAGCGATATGACGGAATGCTCTCCGACAGTGAAAATATCGGGGAGTGAAGCAAAATAATCGTAGGTAGGGCAAACCAAAAGAAACGAAAGTACGTCTATTGAAATGTACACAGCACTAAATGGGACATGCCAAACGGCTCTTGGGGGTGAAAGTGCTTCTTGAAAGCGATATACACAGGACTGAAAGGAACCCCGAAACCATGACAACGACTGCGGAAGAGACTCTGACAAAGCGGTATGGGCCTCTGCTCAGCATCACTCAACTGGCAGCCCTCCTAGATCGTTCTCCGGACGGTTTGCGCATCACACTGCGGTCCTCGGGCGAGTGGGTCAGCAAGATCAACGCAACCCGCTTGAGACTTGGCCGCCGCCTCTACTTCCGCACGGCTGAAGTTGCCGACGTTCTTGGAATCCGGTAGATCCGCGAGTGGGATCGGAACTCACATCTATACGGTCGATTCTCGGTCTGAGTCCGAACCCGGCTCCCGACAGGCTGTCTCCAGCCTCACGCTTCAAGCCAGGTTGGGCGTCTCGGCATTCGCATACTGGCCCCATCGTTCCCACGGGGATTGTACTGAGCGAGAAACAAATTGCGGGCGCTCGTCAAGCCCATCCGCTGCTGCCGTTCGTGCAAGCCATCCCCACCGAGAGCGCGCTCGATGCCGGCGCACTCGGCTTCATGGCAAAGTTCCTGGTTCAAACCACTCTTCCGCACAGCGAGCAACCCGGCACACAATACGTCCGCACGGACGGCAATGTCACCTTGCGCATCTCCGATGTCGGCGGAGTCGGCCTCCCCTATGGCAGCTATCCGCGGCTGATTCTGATCTGGCTGACAACCGAAGCCGTCCGAACCGGGAATCGAGAGCTGGAGCTTGGCTCCTCGCTGTCGAGTTTCATGGCGTCACTCGGACTTCAAGCCACTGGCGGCCATTGGGGAACCATCCCGCGCTTCCGCGACCAGATGCAACGCCTGGTCGGCGCCGCCATTTCGACCCGCTGGTCGCATGAGGCCGATGGCCAAAGTCACTTAGGGGGAGAGAACCTGCTTGTGGCGGACCGCTTCCATCTTTGGTGGACTCCGGAAAAACTGCCGACTGAGACACGGGCAAAGTCCACGGTGACCCTGTCGGTGAACTTCTTCGATCAGCTCGTGGCCGCGCCGGTGCCGCTCGACCTGAGGGCTATCAGGGCTCTCAAGAAGTCGCCTCTGGCGCTCGATCTCTACGCCTGGGCGACTCGTCGGGTGAGCTATCTGTTGCGGCCCACGCTGATTTCCTGGGAGTCGGTGCGCCGGAGCTTCGGGGCTGGGTACGCCGATACACCGCAAGGCCGCTCCTGCTTTCGAGTGAAGGCCATCGAAGCGTTCCGCAGGATCGTCATGGTCTACCCGGATTTGAAGATAGAAAGCCATGAGAATGGTCTGCTGCTTCGTCCTTCCGGCCCGCACATCCCCAAAGCTCTCCGGTAGTCATCGGTGGCGCGTAGCGCCCTTTCCCCCGCTGACGGGGCGGAGGTTCTCGCCTTGCCTCGACGCGCACCGGCACATTTCCACAGAGCAGGGCGCTACTACAGGCTATCCATATAAGATTACATAAAGGTACTACAGGGCGTTCTGGAAGCCTTTTGTAATCAATGCGGTGCGGACACTTCGTACACCGTTTATGCGTAAATGTACACCGTTTATGCGTGGAAAACTGTCTTGGATACACCGTTTATGCGTAAATAGGTACACCGTTTATGCGTGGAAAACTGACGGGATTCACGTCGCAAATCTGCAAAGGCAGAGAAAGTCAACCGGCAATTAGTTGATGAAGTTCTGCCGGTCGATGGCGAGATTGAGTATCATGATCTGCGATGTCTTTGACCCCATACTGGGCGCATTCGGCGCCAAAATCGCTGCCTGGCTCACATTCGACAGACGGATGGCAACTTCTGTCTGTTCATCTGGAAGCTGTCGCGCGGATTGCGCGCGAACTGGCTTCAACAGCCCGTCCGCTCGACGAAAACTTTGCAAGTCTTGCAAGTCTCTCCGGGTTGCTGCATGACCTCGGCAAGTATAGCGACTGCTTTCAGCAGATGCTCCAGACCGGCCAGGGACGCTGCCAACATGCGATCCACGGGGCGATGCTCGCGTACTTCGGCGCTGACGGTGCAGTGCAAAAGCCTGGGCTGAATACAGTGATGGCCGCCATAGCAGGTCACCATGCCGGGCTTGCGGACTGGAGTGACTTCCGCCAGAAGCTCAGTGAACAGCGATATCGGAAGGAGGTTGCGGAGATTCTTGCGCGGGCTTCCGCCGACTGTCCCGAGCTAGGGCGCATCGTGTCTGTCCTGGGGAGTCAACGAAATGCTGAGCTTGACGCAAAGAAAGCTAGGTTTGATTTGTTTGTGCGGATGCTCTTCAGTTGCCTTGTG
>JBEKCX010000536.1:0-4238 GCA_050014655.1 Occallatibacter sp.
CCCACAACTGAAGGTTATGTTGGCGCCTTAGCCGTAAATACAAATGCTTTGTATATCGACCAGAATAACGTCATGCCATATATAACATCCTACTCTGAAACTGTCGGCGGTGTGCAGAAAGTGCTTTATCAACCGGCTGCAATCATTTCCGGCGTCTGTTTACCCGACATCGATTCCTCGGAAGCTGCAACGATGACATTCGGTAGCAACTCGGGTGGGGTAATTATTACCCTTAGCTCATTGGCGCCGACCACACCTGCCCAGGCCACGACTGGCAATAATTACGCCATTCAGTCACCGGGTTCAATACTTTCAAGCACTCTCGGTTTACCACCGCAGATGTACACCGAGTTAGACGCTTCGTTGATTCCCTTTGGAGGCGCGATAAATGCGATACTCGCAGCAGGCAATGTACCCCAAGCTTTATGGTGGATGCCTTTCATTTACATCTTCATCTGTATCGTTGGGATGCTCGTCTATGAAGCTACCGGGCCAAAGGGAGCGCCACAAGTCGGCAGTCTGCTCGCTATGTGTGTGGCCATCGAAATTCTACTCGTCTTATTTGCAGTCCTGGGAACTGTCGGAGTAAGCGGCATGATACCGTTATGGTCCGCAATTTTGTTTATATTTCCCGCGGCAGCACTAATATTCTCACGTAGACACGTGGGATGGGGATAGAGATATGAGTCCAAAATTTATGAGTTTCCTTGCAATGTGTTGGTTCATCAGCACCTTTATTTGCCTGATATTGGAAGGCGCCTATTTTGGCGCGGCTCAAAACTCGATTATTAACGACCTTAGCATAATGACAACAATCAGCCTGGGGCCGCTAATCGTACCGGTGTTTAACGTCAATTTCGCTCAAGGGATAATGCGTTTGCTGCTATGGGATTACTCGTTTTATACCGGAGGTTGGGTAATAATACGCTATTTTTGGGTTTGCACATTAAGTTCTGGCGCCATGTGGGGAATCATCCAGGCGTTTATCTGGCTTTACGGCCAGGCCATCAGTTTCATTACCCAGCTCGTGTAAGAGGCGAAATATGAAAGTATTAAAAAACTTCTTAGCACCATTAGGAATCTTTATTGTAGGGATGCTAATACTGCTGTTTGTTGGTGTTTTTTTCCCGGCATTCCAAACTACCACCAGCGCATCAATTACTCAGATTGGACAGGCAAAGATGAGTTCCTTCACAATGCTCAGTTGGGCCATGAATAGTTGGCCGTTACTGGTATTCCTCGGATTTATCCTGCTCGTGGTCATTATCGCTGTCGTTGCCTGGCTGCGGCGGTAAGAGGTAATAACCTTTCGGTAATTTCTTAACCTTTGGTTTGTTATTGGCCTCGCGCTCTTGCCGCGTCATTTCGTGAGCTGCGCGGAAAGACATACCAGCGCTCATACCGCCACCGCGAATCCCCGACAAAACAAGACGCATTGCCTGATTTATCTTTTCTTGACTCTCTTCAGGGCTTGCACTCTCTCTATCCTTATCCGACCATGAATGAAAGGGTAATCACGCTCAAATTCACTCTGAAGTCGATGACACCTATCGCTATTCGTTTTATTCGATATACCAAACATCCGTCCACTGTTATATAACATCTTGCATCGGCCTTTGATTTCGTCATTTGTAATATCTCGGATAACAGTAAGGACCGCAATTAAGGCCAGTAACGCCCGCTTCTTTTGCAGAGATAAGAATCAAAAACTTGCTGATTGCTTTTATCGTCCGTACAGACTAGCACTTCTGTCGATGTCCATTTTTTACCGATGTTCAATCCTAATATTTTCATCGGCTCGCCACCTTCACCGGCCTTCCCTTTTTCTTTTTCTCTGGAAGATTCGGATGCTCATATTCCCACGCCCACAATCTCATACCTGCCTCTATTGGTGTAATTATTCCAAATCTTAACTGTTTGTAAATAAATCTAGGTGGTTCGCCTTTATACCTTGGTAAATATATTGATATCATGCTATCCCATGCTATTTTTCGTTTCATTTTTATCAACCATTCATAGTAGGTAACATCGAAAAATGTACCATTATCAGACGCTAACTTGGCTTTTCTGACAGCTATAAACACAGAATGGTAATCCATCGCTGACAACATCTGCTTGACAGGTTCCCTATCGCGTGCCAATTTCCGATTCCTTATCTCCAGCCAATCTTGAAATGTGAGGTCAGTTGTTTCAGTGTTCATTTTGTTGTCGTCACACCCTCCCTTGCTACCAACAATACAGAGACGCCAAACTCGCCGTACTGGTCACCTGGGAAAGAGATGGTACCGTTGACCAAATAATATTTGCCACTCTGCAAATACCAATAATTTTTCAGCTCGGGTACACCCTGCTGTACACTGAAATATTCGCCAAAGTAAATTCTCGAACTTGTTTCAATCTCCCAAGGCGCCTTTGCGACTGATGGCGGCTGTTTATTCCATTGCGCCAACTTTTTGCCAACACCAAGTAGCACTGGGATAGCGATGGCTGCCGCGATAATTCCCAGGATTGCCAATCGAGCAACTTTACCGACTTTTTTCATACAAACTTTCCTCTCTTTTCAAGGAAACTGAAATTCGTTTCCTCATTAGTATTATCCTGACCATGTTCCGTGTGTCTTCAGATGTGAGTTGGTCCTCCGATTTATCGCATAATTCATCGAATTTTCGGTAGCACAATTTGCAAAGAGGACAAATCTCTTTGTTGGCATCTGCATCCTCGCAACAACCTTCAAGCAGGTCATTGATTTCGTCCAATTGCCGCTGACGGTGGAGTAAAACTGGCTTTTTAGCCCAACTTGCTTCATCTGTCATATCTCTGCCTCCTAGCTAATTCGCTTTCCATAAGACAAAAGAATATTCAGCGTAAATTCCAGTCTCGCTTGTTCCTTTACCAGAGTCACGGTTTATGCCAGATTCGAGAATAACATGGTAGTTTGCAACAATGGCATTTTGTGTCGCGGTGTCGATTCGTTTTACCCCAGGATTCGGTAAAGGATACTCAGTGACCACATATGGGACCTTCTTGGTATCCAAATCACTTAGCAGTTTAGTTTCACTCCAATAGCCCAAGGCATTCAGGTTAGTAAATACAAAAGGTTCATAATAGGGAACATCACCGGCTGCCAGCACCATGCCGGCATTTTCTGTCAATATAGGATAATCAGCCCCTTTTAAGATGGACACAGCTTGGGCAACATTCGCGCGGTATTGCGCGGTGGGAAATGCTTCACCCATGAGACCGATGGCCGCCAACATGAAAGCTACAAACATAAATATAGTGCTGGCCATCACAGCCCTAATATCCTTTTCAATATCGGCATAATTCAGATACATTCCGGCCAAGATGCAAATGACAAAGATTGACTCGAAAAGATAATTGAAATTGCCTCCCGGATGCACAAGATTGCTGATATTGACAATCAGCGTAAAGATTATAAATATCCGTGATACTTCCCATTTTTTTTGACCAGTCCACCAGGCGGCCGCCATGATAGTCGCAGGGACATAGATAACGATGGCAATTAACACATTGGCAAGAATAACAGCAGCACTTTGGTAAGCTGGAACTGTACGCTGGTAAAGATAAATCTCGCGTAAGTAGTCACCATGCGTTAATATGACTGCCGTCAAGAAGATACCACCGGCTATGACTGCAAACGCGCCACCGAAAAATAGGGTCCGGCGCCATTCCTTGTGAAGTAGCAAATAAACGATGCAAGTGATCACACCTGTCACCATCGACTGTTTAGTATAAAAGGCCAGCACGAACACCGGGATGGCCCATAACATTTTGAGATTATCTTTATTCCTTAAAAAGAGGTAAACACCGACCAGGTCAAAGAAAATACCAAGCAGATCTACCCGGATAAAGAAAGACCAGGCAATCATCGTAATGGCTGTCATTGGCAGCAAGGCGGCTATCAGTGATACCAATTTGTCCTTGGTCTCATGCTTGACGATCAGGAATATCATCAGCAAACATCCGAGCGTATACATGAGATTGAGAATTCTACCGGATACCAGACTTTCACCGAAAACACGCTGGAAATATCCAAGGACATAAAAGCCAACCGGAGGGTAGAAACTGGTACTGAATGGCGGTGTGCTGGCAATTTGCCAAGACCATTTCCCTGTTGCGAACAAATGTGCGATATAGATATTAAACCCCTCAGAATACTCGATTTGCGGCTGTCCGATGTTCTGTACTACTCGAATTATCCACATGCCTACCCATAA
>JBEKCX010000537.1:0-3814 GCA_050014655.1 Occallatibacter sp.
GCTCAGGCGATGGGCTCCTACAACGGGCTGGTGGACATGAATGGACACCCGGAGGTCGGCGGCAAGACCGTCCTCTACATCATCGACGGCCTGTACGCGACGCAGCACAACGAGTTCCGCCTCACCCCGGTCTGCAAGTGGTCGAGCGCGCCCTTCAACGGCAACTGGACATCGAGCCTCTTTGCCTCGCAGGACGGCGTGGCCATCGACTCGGTTGCGCTCGACTTCCTCAGCAGCGAGCCGTCGCTCAAGACCATCGTCACCGGCGCGGTGGACAACTACCTGCACGAGATGGCGCTGGCCAACCAGCCCCCCTCCAAGACCGTCTACGACCCGGCGAAGACCGGCAAAGCGCTGGCCAGCATGGGCGTTCACGAGCACTGGAACAACGCCGCCGACAAGAAGTACAGCCGCAACCTCGGCAAAGGCGCCGGAATCGAACTGGTCAGCGTGAAGCTCGCGTAGGGGACGATTCGAATCGTGCGGTTCGTGAAGTGGTGAAGGGCACGCGGCAACGCGTGCCCTTCCGTTCGTGGACTCCGATGAGATCGGAGGGGGTATTCTCACATCTCAAAAGCGAGATGTGCAGGCACCCGGCGGAGGGGCTGGCCCAGTGTGATATCATATCCGTATATCAGGAGGACCGGATGCGGACACTGGTGGATTTGCCGGAGACTGACCTGAAGCAGTTGAATGAGCTGGGCCGCGCGCGCAAGACCTCGCGGACGCAGTTGATCCGGCTGGCCGTGACGGGGTTCCTTACCCAGAACCGGCCGGGGGTGGAGGACTCGTTCGGGTTATGGAAGGGCCGCGGCGTCGATGGCGTCGCGTACCAGGAGCGGATGCGCGCCGAGTGGAAGCGGTGAGCGGCTTGGCAGCCCGGAGCGTATTGGCAGCCGTGAGCGCGCTATTCGACACCAACATCCTGATCGACCACCTGAACGGAGTGCGTCAGGCGACGCGAGAGTTGAAGCGAAGCGCGGACCCGGCGATCAGCGTGATTACCTGGATCGAGGTGCTGACCGGGGCGGCGACGCCGGAGGAGGAGGCGGTCCTGCGGGCATTCCTCGCGAACTTTGCCTGCCTGCCGGTGACACCCGCCGTGGCCGAGCGAGCGGCGGCAAACCGGCGACAGAGGAAGATCAAGCTGCCGGACGCGATCATTCTGGCAACGGCCGAGACGGCCGGCCGTCAGTTGGTGACGCGGAATGTGAAGGATTTCCCGGCGGGTACGGCTGGAGTGCGGGTGCCATACAGGATTTAGAGATCGCGGCAGATGGGGAGATTGGGGCGGGTTGGAGGAGAGCGGTTCGCGCGGGGCGCCTGCCCACCCATCCTCACCCCAGCGAAGTGCTTCTATTCATTCGATCCTTCGTCCAATTCAAGACATCTTGAGATGATGAAGTCCCAAAGAGTAGCAAGGCTGCTAAAGTCGTATCCGGAGGTGCGTCTGCCCCTCTTCAGAAATCTTCTTGCGCGCTCATCTTTGTTGATTAACTCGCCTTGGTAACAGTTGAGGTGGGAGTTATAGCTAGTCCATCGCACCGTCGGAGGGGTCTTTTCTATCGGCTTTAGATCCAGAAAACACTCAATAGACACCGCCTTGCCATTGATGTCTTCAAATGACTCGCCTGATGGCCCTAGACATCGGAAATTCCTCAGCTGATCCATAACTGGAAGTGTTGCGGCTCTGAGATTGCGCCGCTGAGGAAGGTCCATGATTCGCTTGTAGGCTTCGTTTCCCGCTGCATCATTGTCCAGAAGAACGACCACCTTGTTCTGGATCTTGATGCTGTTGAGGCCCTTGAAGAACTGCACCACATTGCCTGCCCCGGTAAAGGGATAGTGTTCAGACATATCTATGAAATAGAAAAAGTCTGCGACATCAGGTGCGACGATTGGAAGCGCGTTCTTAAGAATCGCAGCATCGCTTGATCCCTCCGTCACAATGAGAAACCTGTCGCTGTCGCTGAGGCCTTCTTCCAGATCACTCAACTCGACATATCCATTAGATACAACATCTTCGAAACGCCACGCCACCTCTTCATCCAGGTTTGCCGGGTTCTCAGCCAAAAGCCTGAGTGTAACGTAGGGATCAAGATTCTCAAAGAACGTCCCGTCTTCAATAGTCATTCTCTTCAACGCGGGTTCAACACGCGTAAATTCAGACTTAGTGAGTATGTTCTTCGCTAACTCTCCCAAACTAAAATCTCCGTCTTCATCCTCCGATAACCCGATCTCAGTGATTGAAATAGACCGCATAATCCGAGCGAATTCGGCGAAGGACGTCTCAAAAAGTGGGTAGTAGCTCGGAACATCTGCAACCGATTCGTCATAGATACGCTTGGCTCCATGCAATGTGTATCCGAGGAGTTCTAGCCTCCTTACCATGTCCCGCAGGGTGCGAACATACGCGGGTTTTGTCTCCTTGAGGTTATCCGCGTAGTAGTAGACAGCTTCGTTGAGGTCGCCCTTCGCGAATAGTTTCGAGTGATTGGAATAAATGTTGTTCTTTCCCCACTCTAGTTCGAGCCGACCTATTCCAAGGGTGATGACTGATCCCATATTGGCTTCTCAATATCAAGTCTCAAACGCTAGTGTGGCTGGGCTTAATCTTCCGAGCCGGATAAATGGCTCCGAGCTTTGGGAGGTGCTCAGAGGTTAGGTAGATTATGTCTGTAATCACACCCTCGAACAACCGATTAAGTTCTTCGAGGTCTTCAGGTGTCAGGTGTTCCGCCGTCACACAGTAGGCCCTCTTTCTTATTGCCTTCTTCTCGCGGAGAATCGTGTCGGGCTTCGCCTCGCTAGCGTCCCAAAGTGAATGTACGAGCTTATTGCGCTCCTCTTCAGCCCAATGCAAACGAGCGATGAGCTCCAATACGTCCTCCGGAAGAATCTCGCATTTCAAGCGCCGTGCAAACAGCGCTCCGAAGACTGTGACCTTCGTCCGGTAAGACATCTCGGTTGTGACAATAGCTCCAATTCGGCGATCTCTCCCGATCATTTGGCCAATGCACATGCTCAGACAGTCCTCGATTCGCTGGAATTGTATGACGCACTCGCCTAGGTGCATCAAACCGTCTTGCCATGATGTTACGGCCTGAACGAACTTAGCGATTTTCTTTCGCTGCACGAGGTTTCTCCGATGGTGTCAGGGATAGATGCGGTTGAGGGTGCGGGGGAAGGGGATGGTTTCGCGGACGTGGTCGAGGCCGCAGATCCAGGCGACGGCGCGCTCGATGCCCATTCCGAAGCCGGAGTGGGGGACGGAGCCGTAGCGGCGGAGGTCCAGATACCACTCGAATGCGGCGAGGGGAAGGTTGTGTTCGAGGATGCGGGCGCGGAGGAGGTCGTAACTGTCGACGCGCTGCGAGCCGCCGATGATCTCGCCGTAGCCCTCGGGCGCGAGGACATCGACGCAGAGGGCCTTGGTGGGGTCGGCCGGGTCGGGCTGCATGTAGAAGGCCTTGGAGGCGGCGGGGTAGCGGTGAATCATGACGGGCCGGTCGAATTGGGAGCTGAGGTAGGTCTCGTCGGGCGAGCCGAGGTCGTCTCCGTAGATGTGCGGGGCTTCGAGGTGGCCGGAGGCGAAGGCGGCTTCGAGCATCTGGTGGGCTTCGTCGTAGCTTAGGCGCGGGAACGGCGCCTGGATCGCTTCCAGCTTGGCGATCTCGCGGCCGATGACCTTAAGGTCGGCGCGGTGCAGTTCCAGCACGCGCGTAACAATGTGGATGAGAAAGGCTTCGGCGAGGTCCATGTCGCCTTCCAGGTCCATGAAGGCGACCTCGGGCTCGATCATCCAGAACTCGGT
>JBEKCX010000538.1:0-6782 GCA_050014655.1 Occallatibacter sp.
GCGCGGCAGGTTTACAACCGTCTGCGACAACGTCCGCTTTGAATAACCCACGCGCGGCGGTGGATCCAGCCGCAGTTACTCTGATGCAACAGGTCTTGAGTTCTCTGGGAGGGGCCCGCGCATGGCAAGCTGTGGGCGCAGCGACGAGCAACGTGACTGTGCCGCTTCCCGACGGTACGCAGCGAAAGATTCGTTGGGCCGATGATTGGAGTGGATCTTCTGTGCTCTCAAGGAGAGACGCTGTAGATTCTACGCAAGGCTCAAACACAGTGATCACGTCTGGTCAATCGCAAATCCATACACAGACGAACGGTGCACAAAAACAATACCCAAGAGACCCTGATCTTGTATTACTGGCCGTGGGCTATCCTGGAGCGGCAATCCTTCGCTCATTGCAACATCCGAATTGTACTTTCTCCAGCAAGCTTACATTGACAGGGCGTTGGCCCCGTGCACCGCTGACCCGGGATCAGAATGAGACCGTCGTCTACGAGCAGTGTATCGAACCGCAGTACCCTGACGGACGATGCGATATCGCTTGGATCGTAAGTGCGGACACAGCGACTCTCCGCGGCGTGTGGCTGCCGGTGCGTGGAATGCTGGACAACTCGGTCATGTACGAACAGGTTCGCTTCACCAAATTCCAGCCTGCTGGAGACCTCTTAGTGCCAAGCAACATAGCGATCACCCGGCCCAATGGGCGTGTCGATACCTTGACCGTAGATTCTCCGACATTCACATCTCATCTGCCGCTGTCGCAATTCGTTCCCAAGAAGAATTGAGAAGGAGCTGTTTTTAATGAAAATGTTCAAGATGATGTGCATCCTCGCGATGCTCGTTGCCGCGTGCGCAGCACTGCACGGACAGGCAGTCAACCCATCGGATGTGGGTTTTGTTCCGGCCGGTATGTATCAACACACCGATATTGACTCCGTGAACATGGCGAACGGAAATGCAGTCATCCATATTCCGCTATTCGGTTACCCTCAACTCGGCAGCAGCCTAAAACTCGATTACAGCATCATAGCCAACACCTCGCTATGGCAGCCAAATATTGTGTGTTATCCAGATGGGGCCGGAGGGTCGGTCTGTGAGAACACATATACCATGGGTAACACCCCTGTTGATAATGGTGGATACACTTCTGTCAATCCTTGTGGTTTTGTTCCTAACGCAAGTCCATCGATCGCATATCTTCAATCTGCAACATGGTGCGAAGACATCATGATGCCACAAAACTGTTATATTGCGACCGATTCCGGCGGTGGACAACTTAAATGTGAGCATTTTTTAGCAGCAGAGTTCAATGTTGAAGAGCCAACCGGAGAAGAGCACCGCTTGCAGTACGATGCAAGCAATCTGAGCAATCTGCGAACGACGGACGGTTCCGGTTATCGCCTGCAAGTAGATGATCCACAGCCATACTTCCCATACTATCCTAGCGGTGGTGGATGGGTGTTAAAGGATATCTCGGGTTCAGTACTGACAGACTCCAAAGGGATTAACCTGTCGGCCAACGTGCTAGCTGACCTTAACGGAAACACAATCCACGGTAACCCTCCCAACGGTATCATTGATACCGTGCAAAGACCAATTCCTTATCCACCATCTGCACCGACCAGTGGGAGTATTTCAGGCTGTCCAACTTTGAACGCACAGTACCAGCCGGCGGTCGGCAGTGCTACATGGACGGTACCCGGGCCAAATGGTCAGCAGACGACATTCCTGCTCTGTTTTGCAAATGTTGCGTACCAAACCAATTTTTGGAGTTATGGCCCTCGGGGTTACACGCAAACAAGCATAGATGGAAATGGTATTATGTCTATAAATATTTATTCGGAATCGAATGGTACAGAGGTTGTTCTCCAAAGCGTTGTCCTTCCAGATGAGAATTACTGGGGCTTCACATATGATGCGGCCAACCCTTCGGATCCATCTTCAATTGCATATGGAACACTCACGGGAATACTTACTCCACAAAAAAGCTCAATCTCCTATCAGTACGCTACGATCGCCGACTGTGATGTGTACATTGAGGGGGAGCCGGTATATGTTCAACGTATATCTCAGCGCACGCTGACCGACGCGGGTGGCATTAAGGCTACATGGAATTACAACTTTGATTTTCCTCTTGACGGTGCCACATATCCATTGCAAAGTATCGCAACTGATCCATATGGTAATGATACGGTTTATGGATATAAGACTTACCAGTGCCAGACTCTTCTTGCTACTACTGTCCACTACGCAGATCATTACTGGAAAAACCATGTGCTTCGGACGGAGAATACAGACTATCAGACCGTACCGAGCCTGCTTCCAACGCCGTATGACACAGAAAACAACATATATGCCAATTCATTTCCCCAGACAGTAACGGAGATAGATGAGGTCGGCAATCAGGCAAAAACTACATATTCGTATGACACCGGCTTTACTTCTGCAGCGCCGTACTGCTTTACCGGGGTTACCTACGATTACTATTATAATGGGTTGGGCGAAAGTCCTGAAACTCTTATTGCACCCTGCACTACATATTATGAGAATACTCTACCTGCTTCGTTTGGACTGCAAGCGTCGAAATCTGTGTTCAACTATGACGGAACGCCGGTGGCCACCGATACAACCACCTATAAATGGCAGGATGGACCGCTTAGTAGCAACCCATATTATGCCCAGAATCTATTGACTCTTCCGTGCCTTCAGTCAGTCTATAGCCCAAGCCAGCCTGCCGGAGTTCCCATCCAGTGCGCAATAGGCGCTCAAACGAACCTTCTTGCCGAAACCAGCTACGGTTATGACGAGCCCAACGGAAGTCCGTCCGGAATTCGAGGCAATCAAACGTCGGTAAGCCGGTGGTTGAACACAGGTGGAGGCCCGGTAAAAACCACGGTGGTTTATAACAGCCAGGGCATGCCGACCGATACCTACGACGGAAATCTGAATGCTGGCCTGCCCGGTAACCATGTTCATACTACATACGATACGACCGGGCTTTTTCCTTGGTCGATCCAGCAGAGCAATACTGGGAGCACGGCTCACATTGATTACTATTCTTACGACCTCAACACCGGGAATGTTCTCGGGCATACGGACGAGAATGGTGCGGCGACTACTGGGAATACTCCCGGCCCCGCGCACACAACGTTTTACACTTACGACAATGCATTTGGCAGACCTATACAGATTCTCGATCCGCCGACTCCAGCTGGGCGGGGAGAGACGGATATCTCATACACTGATACAACGAATCCCACTGTGACAACGACAGTGAAGGCAGATCCAGACCCGTCGCAGGCTTCAAGCAAAGAATATGACAGCCTAGGAAGACTGATTCAGACCACCGCTGCCAGTGGTGCAACGGTGGAAACAAAATATGACCTCCTGGATAGGGTCACTTCCGTGTCAAATCCTCATTTCGGCACCGCATCCACCACAGATGGATATACAACGTACGTCTACGATGCCCTGGGACGGAAGACTTATCAGTACCACCCGGATGGCAGCTATCTGCAATGGTCATACGCCGGAAATGTCACGACTTACTACGATGAGTTGCGTAACGCGACGCAACACACAGCCGATGCGCTCGGCCGACTGACGAGGATCGTCGAGCCTGGTAATTTGACAACCAACTATAGATACGATGCCCTAAGCAATTTACTTAGCGTAAGTCAGCTTGGCAATAGCTCCAGCGACACACCACGGACGCGCACCTTCACCTACGATTCGTTGTCGCGGCTGATCCAATCGTACAACCCAGAAACAGGATGGATCTGTTACGGTCAGTGGTCCGGTGGTAACTGCGTTAATGGGTACGATCCCAACGGCAACCTACTGCTCAAGACCGATGCACGCGGCGTTATCACCAACTACACCTATGACAATCTGAACCGGCTGCTTGCGAAGACTTATACCAACGCGCCCGCAGGATCATTATCGTCTTGCTATGCATTCGACACAGCTACGAATGGGATCGGCAAACTTGGGGTGGAGTGGACGACGGCGGGTTCGTGTTCATCAACCTCTGGATATCAAACAGTGCGACAGTACCTTGCCTATGATTCCATGGGACGGTTATGGAATGAGCAGCAATGCGTGTTAGGACATTGTACGAGCGGACCAACTCCTCCCTGCGCGGCGAGCGGTAATAGCGCTCCGTACTACCAGACATACTGTTACGATCTTGCGGGTAATATGATTTGGAATACTAGCGGCAACAGCAATGTTCCCGGCGTGAATACTGTTGGGTTTTCCTATACATATGACGCAGGCGGTCAGCTTTCAACACTGGGTAGTACCTGGAGCGATGGACTGCATCCCTCGCCATTGTTTACTGCTACCCCCACCGGCGGTTATTCACCAGCCGGAGCGCTTCAGAATTTCACTCTTGGGAACAGTATTTCTGTGATGAAAACATACGACAATCGTCTGAGAGCAACCTGGGAAAACGCAACACAGCAGTAGATTTACTGGATTATGACGGCTCCGGAATTGCACACGAGCTGCGTAACGGTCGGGCAACATCGTCAACACAGAGCGTTCTGACGAAAGGGCTGAACAACGATGGCCAGAAAATCACACTACACCTCAATATCGATACTTCTCGGAATCATTCTGATGATGTGCGCACTGTCGCGTCCGGCAATGGGTCAGGCGGCTCCAGCTCAGGGCCAGGTGGCTTCAGCGCAACCACAGCAGCCTTCCAATGGGCCATTTCAGATCAGGCCCGAATCGTTGGAACACCTTTATTGGCATTTCTTGGTTTTTCAAAATCATTTGGATACAAAGGCCGCCGATCTAGATACTCACGGGAAAGACGGAAGCGGGCTGCGCAACCTGCTGCAAAAGAAAACGGGGCTGTCCGACGCAGAGTTTGCGCATATACGTACTTCCTCAGTCCGTTTGACTGCCAAGGTGAAGGAATTGGACGCGCAGGCTGTAGCGATTCGGGCTTCCGGCCACTCTTCTACCAGCTATAATCAGCTCCATGCTTTGACCATTCAACGGGAGACGAACATCAATGCCGAGATCGCCTATCTGAAGCAGAACTTGCCGCCAGATAGGATAAAGGCGTTCGAAGCCTTCCTGACTCAGTTCTTCTCTCCAAATAATGCGGTGCACCGACCACCTTCTTCTACCGGGCAACCAGCCCCTGCGGCGGTGCAGAAATGACCAACCTACAGCAATTCCTTCGCCGCCGTCCATCGATAATTCTGTTCATCGTCGCCGCTGGATTGATATCAAGACCTACCCTCATGCACGCCCAGTTTACTGACCAGACTACATGCTCCTCAGGGGTAGTCGACTATGAGGATGATGGCTATGACGGAGGGTCTTCAAATGACGTGGAGCAATCTGCTTGTTTTTATTACGATAATCAAGCCGGTTTCGATTCGTGGGTAGAGACTGACAACGACTACTATGAAAGTTTTTACTCTGAATATGGGTATGACAACGAAATTACATGGGGAGTAGGCGCAGAAGCACAAATCTATCATTGGGATAACAACTACGATAACATCGTAGTTGCCGATTCAGGTATGAATACCGGGGAGCCATCCGCCTATGCAGAAGCTAGTTCTACTGCGCAGCCCCTACCTGCTTACTATATACTACAAGCCTACTACTCTGAAGAGGATCAGTTTAATAATTGGAGCGGCGCATCAGGCGGCATATGGCTTGTAATGGATTTTCGGCTCGCACCAAACCTAACCGTTAGTACATCGGGTACACCATCTACCGTCGGTCAACCGGTGACTTTCACGGCAACCATCTCTTTCGACGCAACCGGCGAGGATGTGGACTTTTTTTCCAACGGATGGTATATCGGATCGGGGACCTTCAGCGGTAGTACAGCTACGTTCACCACTAGTGCGTTGTCTGTAGGCACATACTCGATTACCGCAAATTATTATGGAGGTTCAAATTACCGCGCGGCTACGTCCAATACCATTACGCAGACCGTTCCGCAAGATACAACTACCGTCACTGTATCCTGCTCGCCAAATCCGGCCAACTACTCACCAAATCCGACGATGGACGGGGCGATTAGTATCTGCACGGCGTCGGTACGTGTGGGGTCAAGAAGCGTGGGGGGAGATGGCTACGTAGATTTTTACTATAACGGCCAGCATTTTGGTGGTGGCTCGCTCAACCAATATGGCAATATCTCGGCTAACGCATTCAATTTATGTACAATGCCAGCGGGTTCCTATAACGTCGTAGCCAGCTATAATTCCTATGACGGCTACTATAATCCGGCCTCCGGCTCCACAACATTGATCGTTCAGAACACTTCGCCTTCACCGATCACATATGCTCCGCCGCCGCCAGGCACTACCGATTACAGCTACACCATCACCCCGCCGGGCGGAGCTACTGGCTACGCGGCGAACGGCAATCTGTTGAGCTACACTGATTGGGTGAACGGGACGTGGACCTTCGGAGCCGGCGGGTACGACTCGCTGAACCGGCTGGTGAGCGGGTCGGGCACGGCGGGGCCTTATCAGGGATTGCAGATGAGTTGGAGTTACGACAGCTTTGGCAACCGGACGAGCGAGAGCTTCGGAGGAAGCCCGAGCATATCGTTGCCCACCGGCACCACGGCTTATTACAATGCCAACAATCAGGTAACGGGCGGATCCCTTGGTTACGATCCGGCGGGCAACGTGACGGCTGACAATGCCAACAACTATCTCTACGACGGCGAGGGGCGCATCTGCGCGGTGCAGGACCGGACATTCGGCGGCATGACGCAGTACATCTACGACGCCGAGGGC
>JBEKCX010000539.1:0-3184 GCA_050014655.1 Occallatibacter sp.
GCATGCCGAGAATAAATAGAACCGTCCCAAAGATGCCTACAGAAACACTGGCATCGCCCCGTTCGAGCCGAAGCAAAGTTGGGCGGCTGATTCCGGCCCGTTGGGCCATGGTCGCCGTCGCGATGCGCCGCCGTTTTCGCGCATCGGCCATGTCCTCTCCGAGTTTCTTGAGGATTCCACGAACCGGGAGCGGAATCGTCGTGATTGCCTTTGATTTCATTGTAATATATGGGCGTCTTTTATGTGTTTAATGATACATTGATTTTACGTAATGTCAACAGTGATGCAAATGCGAGGCGGAAACCTCGCGGGTGACAAAACGCAGGTGAAAACCGAAGAACGCGCGGACCGAGTTGCAACGCTTGGAGTTGATGTAAGCTGCTGCTCATGCAATCTGGCTTCTTGATTGGAAACGCGGCCAGGAGCATGGAAGATGTTGGGTTTCAGCACGCCCCAGTCGATAAAGCGACGGTGTTGGGTAATTTTAGGTTTTTGTTTCGTAGACCTGCGAAGAGGAGTTTTGCTGGCAATTCCGCTGGCATTCGCCACCCGAGGATCCGCTGAAGTCAACAATTCATGGGGTTTCATCAGCCGAGGCGAGGGTCGCAATCCGACTGTCGAGGATTGATTTTGGGAGAAATTCCCTTTTTTTGATCGGTACGGGACCGAACCTTCCAAACCCGTCAAACTCGCCTGTCCCTGGCAGAAGTATGAGAATGGAGCGGGAGTTTGCCGCCAAACACAAGCCATGAAGAAAAAGCATAGTGGCAGCAAGGACGACTCCGGTTTCATCCACCCGCCGGCTTATCCCATCGCCGGAAATAAGTTGTTCGAGCGCATCGGTGCGGCCGTTGGCGCCTCGCGCGGCTATTCCCTCAGCAACATCGAGTTTGCCCGGCTCATGGGACGCTCGGAGAGCACTGCCAGCCACTGGTTTGGCGTCTATCCTCAACCGCACCTCGTCTCGTTCTTTTGTTTGCTCGAACAACTCGCTCCACAAGATCGCCACCGTGTCCTCGACGAACTGTGCCGGGATCTGCCGCTCCTTGATCACCCCCGGTTGCGACACAATCCGGTTACGGTCGGGGTGTTGAAAAACCTTGTCGCTCAGGATGTCGGACTTACCCTGATAACCGGGGGTACCGCTCCTCAACGCACCTTTATTTTGACTGCTTTTGGACACGCGTTCTGTCGCACCGACCGGCTGCATCGCACCCCCGCCGGATTGGATTTACATGAGCCCAGCTGGTTCGTCCCAGTCGGGACCCTGCTTTACGCCACGAATTCTCACCGCCCAGGCCAAACCCTGGATGCGATTCGGGTGCTTTGGCCGACCATACGCTCTTCGAAAGAACCACTGATCTTGCTAAATGGCATTTGGTCAGCGGCTCCCGAACTTCAGAAAGACATCGTCGCATTGGCCGGGCGAAAGCATGTCATCGTGGCCGATCAAGATGTTCTGTCGGCGCCCAAATTGGCCCCCGGTGCCGCCCAACCATTCCATACACTCAGAGTTTCCACCGCGCGCGAGAATCTTTCCTGGCTGGTGGTTGATGTTGAGAGCATCTGAATTGTCGCGGCCAATCCCTCGATGGATTGGAGAAAATCCCGCACACTGTAGAAAATACATGTGGTTGGATATCACTTTCACCGGCATCAGCTTTCCGACAAAGTCCACTGGTGATGATTGAACACGATTTTACCAAACTTGATTGCAGGCCACGATCGAAATTGACCTGCCGGTTGAGCAGGACGACTGCCATGATGTCTATGCAGAAAAAATCAGGTGCTCCACGAAAGAACACCGCATTAAAGCGGCGCTCGAAATCGAAGCCGGCAATAGCCAGCGCTGAAGACATCGCACAGGAATCTAATCCTGTCAAAGTGCTCCAGTCGAAAGATGTCCGCGAGGTCGTTCGCGCCATTTTGTTTCTGGTGGACCTGGAGAGTTTTTGGGTCGCTGGGGCGTTCCGAAACTGGCTGGAAAAACCAAATCCCCGGCTCTCTGGAAAGTCCCCTGTCGATCTGCTCCAGGGAGGGCGGTGGAGAAGACTCGCCGATGAGGTGAACGATATCATAATGGAGGGGCTCATGCCCGCAGCCGATGCTACGCCTCCTCCGGAGAACAATTCACTCACGCCAGAAACGATCGATCCACACATGGACCCCATCGCTGAATGCCAGGCGGCCCGGCGAACAATGCAGTTCGCTGACGGAGGCGGAGTGTCGGTTGAAGATGCGGCCCGTATGCTCGGAATATCTGAATCGGCAGTGCTGGAGCGTGTGCGTGACGGACGTTTGGTATCATGGGAGGAAGGGTTGACTATTCGGTTCCCGGTTTGGCAGTTCGAAGACGGAAAAGTGCTGGCGGGCGTCGAAGCCGTTTTACATGTTTTTCGCAGCCGCCACGAATGGGTTATGATGGAGTTTTTCCTGGGGAAATGCCACGCCTTGGATAATCGCCGTCCGCTGGATCTGATTCGGTCTGGCAAAACAGATCGGGTCATTGAACACGTGAAAACCTACGAAGAAAAAACACGGGATGAACGGCAGTTGCAGTACGAGCATGCGATCAGAACCGATGAAGACATGTTAAGAATACCTGACATCGTGAAAATGCGTGGATGGCGAGGAAAATGCGCCATTGTCCGGACGATGTTGTTGCTGGCATTTTATGACCGAGGGTTGCGTCACGGAGTGCTCATCGGCTGGCTGGAACGACCGAATCCCCGGTTGAAAGGAGATGCTCCAGCTGACCTAATCGAACGAGGACAATGGAAAATCCTCGGTGATCGGCTAGATGAGATGCTCAATGGAGACCCAATATTAATTCCATGCACCACAACCAAATCATAGCCGTCCTTCGGGAACATGGTTTTGCCGAGGGACGATTGATCGCGAATTCAAAAAGCGGCTATTGCAAGCGGCACCGCAGCCACTTTGTTGTGTTCAACGCGCAGGTTTGCAACATCCGCGGTCGGCTGCTCAAACAGGCCGACCTGGACCTGACGTTGGACGGGGAGAAGCTCACTGCGGCAGCGCGCGTTGCGGGAGAGAACTTCTACGTGCTCTACGAGAACGATCCGAGTCCCTTTTGGAAACCCGGTTCGATACCGATGTCCCGGGTCCTGCGGGACGCGGTCTGGTGGACGCGGATCCATCGGGAGGACGAGGACCTCTTTCT
>JBEKCX010000540.1:0-4903 GCA_050014655.1 Occallatibacter sp.
TCCAGCACGTAAAACAGGGTGAAGCCAATATACCCGTTAAAATTTTGCGCGCAGAATAAACCGATTAAAACGATGTCTTTGCCGGAAATCGCCGTAAACTCGTTTTGGAAATCCTCTTCGGGTATCGAAATATAAGCCGCCGCATTGTTTTTGTTTTTGGCGGTAATTTTGTTTTCTTCAAAAATATGATTGATATCGAAGATTTGTTTCATCTTTTTCCTTAGAATCCCAGGCTGTTGACGATTTTGATTAACATCGTATGCAGTCCGGTCGGGAAATAAACTCCCAGCAGTACGATACCGGCAAATAAAACGATTATCGGCAGCTGCATGCTGGCCGATACGCGGTAGCGTTCCGGCTTTGTTGCCGCGGTTTGCGGAATTGTCCGGATTAATGTCGCGGCAAAAGCCGCGGCCACCAGCAAAAAGCACAGCAGCACCGCAAACAGCAGCGGCAGCGAGAAATTCCCCAATTGTATCAGAATATTCAGTTTGGATAAGAACACCGGAAAAAGCGGCACCCCGATAACGGCCATGCTGCCGGTGATTAATCCCCAGGCCGCCAGCGGCTGCAGCGTAAAAATATCCTTCATGTCTTCAAACTGGTTGCTGTGGTACTGCTGGTGCAGGATTCCGGATGAGAAAAAGAGCTGGGTTTTCACCAGGGCATGGGCCAAAATATGGAACAAAACCCAGAAAAGCACCAGCGGCGTTCCCAGCCCGATGCCGACCAGCAGGAAACCCATGTGTTCGATGCTGGAAAAAGCGATTAATTTTTTGACATTGCCCCGCGGCAGCATCGAAAGCGCAGCCACGGCAATAGTCAGCACCCCGAACCCGATTAATATCAGCGAAACCGAATGCCAGGCGGGTGTCAGGTGGGCTACCGCATAAAGCCTCAGGATGCCGTAGATGCCGATATTCAGCAGCACCGCAGAAAGCAGCACACTGATGACCGAAGGTGCCTTAGCATGCGCCTGGGGCAACCAGGTATGGAACGGTACGATTCCTGCCTTGGCGGCGAAACCCACAAAGATAAAGATAAAAGCGAAGGTGAACAGCCGCGGCGACAGGCTGCCTGCCTGCTGCATTAAAACATCCCAGTTCAGTGTGCCGCTGCCGGTCGCCTGTTTGGTCAGGGCAAAAAGAATAATCAGACCGATGATGGAGAACAGCATCGCCGTTGAGGCGGTAAAGACGTATTTCAGGGCAGCGACAATATTTTCCTTGGCGTTCAGCGTCACAATCAGCACCGCTGAAAGAATCGTCGTCAGCTCCAGCAGTATCCAGAAAAGGGCCATGTTGTTGCAGTAGAAAGCAAAAACCACGACTATCAACAATAGATTGTAGGCAGCATAAAACAATCTCAACTGCCGCACTTCGATTTCACCGGATTGGACAAGGCGGCGCACATATCCGCGCGCGTAAAATGACGCCAGCAGGAAAATCCCGCAGGCAATCAGCACTTCATAAACGGAGAGTGGGTCCACCATCAGGTAGCGGTTGAAGAAAAATGACGGCTGCGGCAGGCAAACCAGCGCGATTACGGTCAAAATCAGGTAAATTGCTGAATGCGCGATTGCCAGCGTGTTCAGGTAATCGGCACGTTTTCCCGGCCCGGAAAAACGCAGCAGCATAAACCCCATGATGGCTAAACCGGATATTAGATATGCCAGCATCATCAGTCCGATTACTCCTTAAACCACAGGATATAAGAATTTAATTTGGTGTGAAATTCATCGATGCTGGAATCGATGCCGAAAGCCAACACCGTGGCCAGGACGATGAGCATCACCAGGTCGATGACAATCAATAGCTCAATGATGAAAGGTAATTCGGCGATAAACAGGCTGAAGAGCAGGACGCCGTTTTCCATCGTCAAATAGCCGAGGGTTTTGGTAATCACCCGTTTGCGGGTGAAAATGACCATCATGCCCATCAATGTCAGCGAAACCCCGATGACCGCGCCGAAAATAAACATTTCGTCTGATGACAGCGCCGGTAAAAATTTAGAAAACGACCAGTAGACCAGGAAGACCATCGCCGTCCCTACCAGAATCGAACCGATAGGTGTCAAATAGCGGAACTCCATGTCGCGTTTCATGTGCATTGATTTTTGAATCCGCCGCATTACATACGGTACCAGGAAGGCCTTGCTGACCACGGTCAGTATCGCCAGCAGCAACAGCACCACGCTGCCGTTTTTCAGATACAGCACGAAAGCCACGGCGGCGATAAACCAGGATTGAACGGCATAAACATTAAAAAGTGACGAGAGAGTCCGCACGGTAATAATCAATGCGGCGGTTGCCAGCACCAGCACAAACAGAATTTTAGTAATGTCGTCCAGCAGTTGAATATTCATCATTTTAATAACTCGAACAAAATCGTTGAGAATGAAAAGAAAAATGCCAGCATAAATAAATTCGGCAGGCGGAAGAGGCGGGATTTCGCGAACAAGGACTCGAAAACCCCGACCGCTGCGGCCAGCACAACTCCTTTGGCCATAAATGCGATTATTGATACCGGGACCGAAAGTAGATTCGGTGAAGCGGTCAGACCCCAGGGGAATAAAACATTGATCAGCACCGCCATCAGCAGTGTCTGCTTGACGGCATGGGACATTTCCATCATTGCCAGGTCCGGCCCGGAATATTCCAGCAGCATCGCTTCGTGTATCATTGTCAGTTCCAGGTGTGTTTCCGGGTTGTCGACCGGAATCCGGGACGTTTCCACAATCAGGATAATGAAAAGCGATAGTGAAATCAGCAGAGTGGACGGGTTAATCAGCAGCGAAGATTGCAGAGACGTTGTAAACATCTGGTAAAGGTTGGTCGTTTGCAGCAGCAGCCCCAGGGCCGCAAAGACGATAATAATTACCGGCTCGATGACGGCGGAGAAGGTCATCTCCCGGGAACTCCCCATGCCGCCGAAAGTGCTGCCGGCATCCAGCCCGGCCAGCGCCATGAAAAATTTAGCGCACACCAGCAGGTACAAAAAGAGGATGACGTTCCCGAATCCTGCCGTCATTCCGGGGATAAATACCACCGGTACAAACAGCGAGGCCACGATGATACACACCACGTTGATGTACGGCGTGATTCTGATTATCAGGGAAGTATTACTGGAATAAACCCTCTCTTTCCGGAGCAGTTTTAACAAAGAATAATAGGTCTGCAGCAGCGGCGGCCCTTGCCGTCCCTGCATGTAAGCCTTTACTTTTTTAATCAGACTGACGAATAGCGGTGAAATCAGGATGACAAAAACCGCATTCAACAGGGCGTAAATCAGAAATGACATCGTTTAAACAAACCACCCTATCGCCAGAATTAAAATCACCACGGCCGCGAAAGAATAAAGAATATAAGTGTCCAGGTCCACATCGTGCAGGTCGGAGATATAGGTCGAAAAACGCTGTACGAAATGGGCGATTGGCAGGTAAATCCGCTCTTCAAATAATTTAAAAGTCTGGATTTCCGCTTTGGCGGCTTTAAAATTACTTTTCCCTGCATCGTTGTAAGTCCGTTCCACCTTTTCCTGCGTCCGGTAAATGGGGCGGAATATTTTCAGTATCGGCTCCGAAAAACCGGCGGCGGTATATTCCATTTTGCTATTTTGGGAAGTGATGCCGCAGCCCCAGGTTTCGCTGGTCCGTTTCTTTTGGTTACTCACCAGCCGCATGATTAGCCAGACCAGTGCCAGCGTTACCACGAGCGTCAAGCCGATAACCGCCATGTCGGGGATGGGTAACGTAAAGCCCAGCGCGGAAAATATCCGGAATGAGAAAATACCTAAAAGTAAGCATGCGGCCGCCATTATCATTGGCCCGGCAATCATTGCGGCCGAAACTTCTTTAGCCTTGCGCGCCTCTTCGGAACGCGGCGTAGCCAGGAAAATTACCCCGAACGCTTTCACGAAGCAGGCGGCGGCCAGCGCGCTGGTCAGCGCAAACAGCGAAAGTCCCAGGAATAATAATATTTTTAGGAAAGGGTTGCTGATGATAAAGGATTGCAGGAATGCCTGAAAAATCATCAATTCGCTGACAAATCCGTTAAACGGCGGCAGCGCCGCCAGCGATATGGCCCCGATGAGGAACAGCACCCCGGTATAAGGCATTACTTTTAACAGACCGCCCATTTTTTCAATGTCCCGGGTGCCTGTTTCATTGACCACCGCTCCGGTCGTCTGGAACAGCAGGCTTTTAAAAATGGCATGATTCAAAGTATGGAAAAGAGCGCCGATTAATGCCAGCGTGGCTAAATCGGTGAAGCCGTAGCTCTGAAAAATCAGGTACAGCCCGATGCCGGTGAGAATCACGCCGACATTTTCAATACTGGAATAGGCCAGCAGCTTTTTAATATCCTGTTCTTTAAACGCGTAAATCACGCCGAGCAGGGCGGAGAATGTTCCGAAAATCAAAATCATCACTCCCCACCAGCGGTCCGGGCTGAGCACAAAAACCAGATACCTGACCAGACCGTAAATAGCCACTTTCACCATTACGCCGGACATCAACGCCGAGATATTCGAGGGACTGGCCGAATGGGCATAAGGCAGCCATTTGTGAAAAGGCATCACGCCGGCTTTTATGCCGAAACCGGTAAACAGCGAAAGGAAGATGACGGATTTCAATAACAGTGAAACACCGCCCAGCGGCGCAATCGCGAAAGACCCGGTGACGTGGTAAATCGCGATAAACCCGAACATCAGGAAAACGGTGCTTAATTGCGTCATCACAAAATAAAACAGTCCTGATTTTTGTGTTTCGGCTTTATCCCTGTCGAACATTACCATCAGGAAAGAAGTGATGGACATCGTTTCCCAGCAGAACAGCAGCGCGAATGTATTATCGGAGGCGACGAGCAGCAGCATCGAAAGGATGAACAGGCTCATCATCCCCACCA
>JBEKCX010000541.1:0-4950 GCA_050014655.1 Occallatibacter sp.
TTCTGGAGCATAACCAAGATCGCGACTAAGTTCGATACTTCCCAAAGTCAGGTGGTCTTGAAGGCCCGCTTTGATTCGTGCTACTGAACTTGATATTAATCCCGGCACAGATTGGCGATTTCGCAATGGCGAATCGTGATCAAAAAGAATACCGGAACATGCAAAGATATCGTACGATTTTCGGTAATTGACAGTAGTCCAGTGTCCAAATAGTTTTGCAGTACCAGAGACACTTGTTGGGCTAAAAGGAGTCGACTCATTTTGTGGCAGCGCCTGGGGATTACCAAACATGTCGCTCGAGGATGCCTGGAAAAATTTTATTTTCGGATTTATTGACCTGATAGCCTCAAGTAACCTAAGAACAGACAAGCCATTTAGATCAGCCGTAAACATTGGTTGTTCAAAACCCAATCGCGCCGATGTTTGTGCTCCTAAATTATATATTTCATCAGGTTCTACTAAGTCAATCGTTCGATAGATGTTTGTTGGATCGGTCAATTCAAATGGAACAAATTTAATCTTATTTTCAATACCCAAGAATCTCAATTTTTCATCATTCAATGCGTTTACTAAAGCAGTTGTCCCTCCTCCCCTGAACGCGCCATAAACCTCGTAACCTTTCTCAAGCAAAAATTTTGAAAGGTAAGCACCATCTTGCCCTGTAATACCCGTAATAAGCGCCTTCTTTACCATATCGTTTCCCTTTTAATCATAATCAACCCATACAGTTTTTTTGATAATATTACACTCCAAACCAGGTTTTCACTAAGAATATTTTCGCAAGCCCGGCCATTCTTCCATGCCGCCTACCGGATTTCCTGAAGCTCGGTCAATCGTATTTAATTTGTACTTTTCGAGAATCGCTTTTCCTTCTCCCGGTGATTTAAGTCCCAAAGCTTCCATATCAGCGTCTACCATGATTCTTACAAGTTCTTGGTAATTAACCCTTGGCTGCCAGTCCAATTCCCTGTTTGCTTTCGACGCATCCGCTACATAAGCTGCCCCTGCTGAAGCATGAGGACGGGGATCTTTTTTGAGATATCGCTCCCAATCCAGTCCTACATAGCTGAATGCTTCTTTTACAAATTCTCCAACAGAGTGACCTGCCCCACTACCTAACACATAATCGTCGGGTTTCTCCTGCTGCAGCATCAGCCACATCGCTTTAACATATTCAGGAGCATATCCCCAATCTCTTACCGGTTCCAATGTGCCCAGGTACAGATTTTTTTGTGTACCTGCAAGTATACGGGCAATGGCGCGGGTAGTTTTTCGTGTGGGAGCGGTTTCAAAACGACGAGGAGACTCGTGATCGAACATTATGCTATTGCACGCAAAAATATTATAATGCTCGCGGTAAGTCACAGTCATGAAATAAGCATAGGTTTTAGCGGCGCCTAATGGACTTCTTGGTCGGAAAGGAGCATTCTCATTATAGGGTGGAGGTGAAGCTCCATACATTTCAAAACTGGAGGCGTGAAAAAATCTTGCCTTTAACCCAGTTCTTCTTAAAGCTTCGAGCAGCCTGATTGTTCCCAAGGCATCAATATTCCCTGTATATTCCGGCAGGTCAAAACCTTCCTTGCCACTTGTTTGACCTCCCAGATGATAAATCTCATCCGGACTTATTTCGTAAAGTAAATTGGTTAGTCTGGCTCCGTCTGACAGGTCACCATAGTAAAGGAAGAAATTTCTTTCAGGTTCAAATGGATTTACCATTAAATGTTCTATGCGCAAAGTGTTCAATGAACTTTCTTTCCTTATCAGCCCATGTACTTGATATCCCTTTGATATTAATAAATCTGCCAAGTATGATCCATCTTGACCTGTAATGCCGGTAACAAATGCTTTCTTTACCAATTTATTTCTCCTGCATTTTATTGCTATAATTCCGGCTGTTGTTTTTATTTAGCCCAACCACCCATTTTTGCCCCCTCATCGCATCCGGCAATTCTTAGCACCTTGGCGGTTGTTTTTCCGACGTTAAGGATGGCATGTTTTACATTTGACGGGCAATAGATTAAGGAATCCGCTCCAACAGTCTTTACCGTATCCCCAACCGTGCCCTGTATTTGACCGGAAATTACATAGTAGGCATGGTCGAAAACAGGAAATTCTTCATTGGTAACATGAGTATGCTCGCTTATACCGCCCCCCGGCGGAAACATGTCTAAACCTAGCATCAGGTGTTTTGCGAGTTCTTTCCCAACCATCCCATGCAAAGCCGCCTCAGTCGGTACTGTCAGAAAACTATACCCTTTCATGTTATGATGACCTTCAGCTTCAGCGGCATGCTCGATTCGCCAGGCTTTATCGATTTCGCTCTTCGGTAATATAAATCCACCGTTTTTGGCAGGCGGCTGTTTCTGTTCATCACCCCACCCGCCCATAACGTTTCCCCCGCCAGAACCTGTAACTCTTAAAACTTTTGCAGTAGTTTTTCCAATGTTAAGAATGGAGTGTTTTACATTCGAAGGACAATAAATCAAAGAATCAGCTCCAACAATCTTTTCGGTATCTCCGACGGTGGCCTTAATTCGACCAGAAATGACATAATAGGCGTGATCGAAAATCGGCATCTTATCGCCGTATTCATGATAATGTGCTGTTATACCTCCATCAGGTTTTAATTTATCCAATCCAATCATTAGGTTTCTGGATGGTTCTTTACCCACTAATCCATGGCTGGCAGCTTCATTATCCGTACGCAGGAAGCCGTGCCCTTGCATATTTGTATGCCCTTTATCATTGACACCGTGTTGGATTCGCCAGGCTTTCTCGATGTCGCCAATTGATAAAATAAATCCAGTTCTTTCTGTCATCTTTTTCTCCTTTATTTGCTACCCCATGCATAAACAAAAACTGATGTTCTGACGGATGTGCTAATAGTATTTCTTATTGCCAAAACTACACAGTTTGATAACAACTCAATTTAATTCCTGAAGACATCGGTTAATGTAGCCTCTCGCTTCAGCCGCAATCCCCATTTGAAAAGATAATGGACTGGCAAACGCACCAATTATTTGGGTGTCAAGCGCCCTTTTGTAACCTATTTTTTTTAAATTCTTGATAATGTTGGGCCAATCCAGCACTCCTCTTCCTGCGATTTGCGTTTTAAGGGGAGTACGTCCTTGGCTTCGATCTACAGAACAATCACGAATATGCACATGGACTATTTTACTCCCAAGTTTTAAAACAGCCTCTGCAGGGTCATCGCCTGCCCGAAAGAAGTTGCTTGAATCGAGGTTTATCCCCAATGCTGCTGAATTTATTTTATTCAACAGCTGAAGTAATGTCTCTGTATTATAAAAAGAATGCCCTACATGCGGCTTTACAGCGATAGTTAGTCCCTGATTTTCTGCCAATTCGCATAATTTCATCAAATAAACCAATGCTTGTTTTGTTGCTTCCCTATCCTTCATTTTCCCTTCAGACCTCACAGCCACAACCGGAATATTCAATTTCATCGCAACTTCGAATACTTTTGTCATTGATTTTATTTTATCTTGCTCAGAACATGTCCCGAAAAACGCTTCAATGGCAAACAGCTTCAACCCATGTTTCTTCGCCACTGATTTAATCTCATCTATGTAGGCCTTTTTCGTGTTTAATTCGATATGTTGGGCCATGTTTGCCATGCATGCCAATTCGGCGCCTTCATAACCAGCCCATGATATATGCTGTAAAGCGCCGTAAAGATCTAATTGATTAAAAATGACAGTACCACACCCGATTCTCATTACGTTTGACTTCCGTAAATTCTCCGTGAATTTATCGAAAAGAATCCCAATGACAAAAAGATAAAGCCCTGTGTAAGATGCTTACAGGGCTTTATCTATACCTGTTTACTTTTTGCTTGGGTCGATCCAGCAACGTGCCCCGTATGTTTGGATAAGGTCAGAGAATGCATAGTTTTGGCCGTTATAGCCGATAAGCCATGGTTGACACAGCGCATACGCGGTCGGTGTGTCCAAGCATATTAAGATGTGCTGTTCCGCGACGTATTCATTTGCTTGTTGGACATATTGTTTAATAGCGGTAATAGTAGTGGCACTCATAGCTTCGTTATAAATATTGGTGTAAACAGGGTCATTCCAATCTTCGAAGTTAACCGAGTTACCAGGTATAAACTCGGGAAGTACCCTTAGCGGAGCCATAATCCGACCAATTAGACCCGTGGTACGCTGGGCCAGGCCATTATTCCACTGTGGGCTAGCTAGGAACGGGGAGATGGCGGCTGTCAACATTGGCTGCAATGTTATGTTAATGCCAATGGCAGCCTCATAAGACTGAACAATATTCAACAAATCCACATCGTTGGTAGAGTCAAAATACAGGGTAGTGTTAAACCCATTGGGATATCCGGCGGCAGCCAGAAGCGCCTTAGCATTAGTTGGGTTGTAAGCGTACTCTGCCTGTAAATCAGCTGGCCATTCTGGGTAAGGGAACCCCCATCCCGTTATGTAATAAGAGGTTAATGTCTGAGGCATTGGGTCAGCAGTGCCCATATAATACGAACTGGCGATCAATGGCAAATTCAGCGCTTGCTGCATCGCTATTCGCACGTTGAGGTTGTTAAAAGGTGCTACACTGTCTTTCGGTAAAATATCGATTACGGCATTCTCGGTGGCTATCACATTTATCTCAGGATTAGACTTCTGAGTCTGATCAACAATACTAGGTGTAAGGCCAGAGTTATCGAAGTCAATCTTGCCGACTCGCATTGCCGCCAATGCCGTAGGCGTACTAGGTATTATGAGATAATCTATTTGATTTACGTATGGCAGTTTGTTTTGCGGATATCGTTCATCAGTTCCCCAATAATTAGGATTCGCTTTTAGGACCATTGAAGAGGAATCAACCCAATCGGTTAAGATAAATGGCCCACTGCCCACTTGATCATGCCAATTATTAAGGTTTCCATATGTCGTTACTAACTCAGAGGGTATT
>JBEKCX010000542.1:0-3518 GCA_050014655.1 Occallatibacter sp.
TGAAACGCAATTAGGCATTCAGGAAAATTATGTTTTTGAGATAAACGGTCCGATTAATTTCTGCGACCTGTTGCCCTTGCATGACCTTCCTGTTCCTGCACAATTTAAGGATCCGCCATTTAATCCGCGAATTCCGCAAAAGTTTGCCACGAATAAAGATATTTTTACGATTATCCGTGAGGGCGATGTATTACTGCATCACCCTTATGATTCGTTCGCTGTGGTGATGGACTTTCTCAATAGGGCTGCAGATGATCCCGATGTCCTTGCGATAAAACAAACTCTCTACCGTATCGGTAATGACTCTCCTGTCGTAAGTGCATTATGTCGCGCTGCCGAAAACGGCAAGCAGGTAACGGCGGTTGTGGAATTGAAAGCACGATTCGATGAGCAATACAACATTGACTGGACGCGGCAAATGGAACGTGCCGGCGTAAATGTTGTGTACGGATTTGTGCGCTGGAAGATTCACTGTAAGGCGACGCTGGTGGTAAGGATGGAAAACAAACATTTGCGGCGTTATGTGCATGTTTCAACTGGCAATTACAATACACTCACGGCTAAAATTTATACCGATCTAGGACTTTTAACCTGCGACCCTGAGTTTGGTAATGATGTCTCGGCATTATTCAATGTTCTTACGGGTTTCAATTCATGGTGTAGCGGTGATATTTTTACTGCCGAAACACTGGCTTCAATGTTCCACAAATTCATGATATCACCGGTGACAACCAGAGAAACAATGCTGGAACTGATAGACCGGGAAATTAAGAAATCAACCACCAAAATGCCGGGGCGTATTATAGCTAAATTCAATGCACTGGTGGACACAGGCATAATCGCCAAATTATATGAAGCATCATCTGCCGGAGTCCATATTGACCTGATAGTGCGAGGCATATGCTGCCTTCGCCCGGGTGTGCCCGGGGTTAGCGAGAACATCCATGTAACCAGTATTTTGGACCGATTCCTAGAGCATTCACGGATCTATTATTTTCACAACGGTGGAGACCCAGAAATTTATTCCGGCAGCGCAGATTACATGCCACGAAATTTTTTTAAGCGGGCTGAAATCATATATCCGATTGAAAATATAGATCTTAAGTCACGCATTATCAATGAAATTCTGATGACTTACCTTAATGACAATGTTAAAGCACGTTTAATGCAGTCAGATGGTTCTTACACAAGGGTGAAACCGAAAGACGGCCAAGAGCCTTTACGTAGTCAGAGCGCACTCATCGCAATCGCTCGCAGCGGTGGAGTGAAATCACGCCCTTATGAGGACCTGGTGAAAAAAATAGGCACTAAAAAAGCATTTAAGCGGTAAATTATGACCATGGAGATGAATGCAGTGCGGAAAGGCATATTTGAGAAGGCCATGCTCAAAGTGGATGAGGTATCCCGGACTTGTGACAGTGACCCTGGTCATAGCAAACAGGTAACCAATCTGGCTTTAGCCGTATTTGATGAATTAAAACCTTTGCATAAATTCAGCATAGACGATCGTCAATTGCTGGAAATTGCCAGCCGGTTGCACGACATCGGATGGTCCAAAACAGTCATTAAAAAACATCATAAATTAAGCGGGAAAATGATTTTAAACCTGGATATCCCGGGGCTAGATAGCCGTGATAAAATGGTATGTTCCCTGGTTGCCCGTTATCACACCAAAGGGTTACCGGACGTGGCAAAACATAAGAAATTCGCTGAATTGAGCGCAAAAAAGCGTGATCTTGTCGAATGGTTGGCAGCGATTCTTCGTATAGCAGATGCACTTGATAGCAATCATACAAGTATTATCAACAAATTACAATTTCAAATCGGGGATAATACACTAATTGTGAATCTCGAGACTAAGGGCGACTGCTGGGATGAAATCAGACGAGTACGCAGAAAAGAAGACTTGCTGGTAAAAAAGGCGGGCAGAGCAATAGTGTACCAATGCTGATCGCTTCCATTTCCCATAATCGTTGTCGCGGGGTACTGCCTCCTTTAGGTGGCAGAGGAATGCGCCGATTCCTCTTTAAAATTTGATCCTTGACATATGTTATTGCCAGTGATATAACCGTAAGCATGAGTGAAAGATATGAGAGAAACGCCGGCTATGTCTTCAATGAGTAGGTAAGGCGGTGAAGCGCGAAGGCGTTTGCTCCCAACCAGTATGGCAGACGGCGTTGAACGACTCAGTGAACTGTAGCATCGTTTCATGTACAATATCGGTCTGTTCCTTCGTTGGCTTGAGAAGTATCCGCACCGTTCTATCCACACTAATGTTACAACATATATCAGTAAGATATTACAATTCAAGGAGGTGAATCGCAATTCCTCCGTCGACTGAAGGTGGCAGTCCCCTTACGATAGCAATTGTCAAACACTGACAGCTAAAGCAGTCAGCTTGTCCCTGCCCTTCCCCTTTGGGAGAGAGCGAGACTATACGCTCGTGTACGGGAGCGCATCGGAAGAAGATATACTCCAACCGACAAGGTATTTGTCACGGATATTGCGAGAGGCTTGGAGGTCTGCGTTAAGGTGAAAACCACATTTACGACAAAGGAACTCGGACTGAGACCTGAGATTCCCCCGATAGGTGAAACCGCATCGGGAACACTGCTGGCTGGTTTTGCGGGGGGCGATGATTACAACCTGACATCCTCTGGCTTCTGGTTTGTACTCCAAGAAACTCCTGAGTTGCAGGAAAGACCAAGAGTGCAATCTTCGGCTGGCTTCCCCGTTGTGGCCCTTGACAAGATTCCTGATGTTTGTGAGGTTCTCAAGCACGATATTAGTACCTGCATCAATATCCTTGACAATTGAGGAGGAGATCACATGGTCGCAATCCCGCCTGAATCGTTGTTCACGACCAGCGAGGCATCTAAGGTGTCGCTTGGCACTCTTAGAACCGTTGGCTTGCAAATCACGCCTGAGGCGAAAAATACGTTTAACAACTTCCTTCATGTGACGGCTGCCGTGAAACCGATTGTCCGAACTCACGGCAGGTCGGGTTACTCCCAAGTCCACGCCGATTGCTTTCTCGTTGGCAACAAATTCAACATCAGGGAGAACAACAACGACGTGAAGGTAAAACTTATTCTTGCGAAATATCAAGTCAGCGTTAGAAGTAGGGCAACCGATTGCATACTGGGCATATTGGGAAACATTGAAGGGAATCTTCATCCTGCCTTTGCTAGTGGAGAGATTCACGATGCCCGTCTCCCAATCCAAAATAAAAGTGTGCAGGTTGTAACGAGGAGGGCAACCCAACGATTGAGGGCACCCTGTTTTCAGTCCCTTCTTCTCTCTGGCAATTGCCGACTGAATCGCTTCGGCAGCTTTCTGTCGGGCTTGAATATGCAGGTCGGAAACAAGATTCGGCAAAGCATCCTTACAATGACGGTAGGTAAGGTGGTGAAGCGTGTCGGCATTACCGTTGTGTTGTTCCCAATCAGTGCGGCAAACGGCATTGAACGACTCAGTAAACTGTTGCATCGTTTCATGCAGAATATCGTCCTGTTCTA
>JBEKCX010000543.1:0-3900 GCA_050014655.1 Occallatibacter sp.
ACAATTTAGAGACCAGTTCCTGGATCTTTATCCCTATGCCAAAATTCTCTTCCCCACGGAGGAAGATTTCACACCGGAGAAAAGGCCGGAATTCATGGCCCGCGCTGTAACCGGTGATTGGGATGCCATCATCATCGCTGATTCTCAATTCAGTAAGATCCCGCTGAAACCGGAGACCGAGGCCAGGTTTATCGCGGACGAGATCGAGACCATCAAACAAGCGCTGCAGCAGGAAGAAGAGGCCAATGGGACCGGCCACTATGCAACCGCCAAGCAAGTACCATCGAAAAATAAGACGCAAAAGGAAATCCAGAAACAGCTGGAACGCTACGAGGTTAAGTTTCAGTATCTACAGCAAAAGATTGCCGAGAAGAGCGATAAGGCCATCCACTTTGAAGATATCGGCATCGACCAGATGTACGTTGATGAAGCGGACGCTTACAAAAACTTGAAATTCGTGACCCGCATGGGTCGGATTAAGGGTTTACCCAATTCTGAATCTGACAGGGCCTGGGATATGTATTCCAAAGTGCGCACTCTCCAGGAGCAGAGGCATAACGGTGTGGTATTTGCTACCGGTACCCCCATTGCCAATACCATCGCCGAAATGTACACCATGATGCGCTATCTGCAGGAACCTCTGCTCGAAGAAAAAGGTCTAAAGCATTTTGACGCCTGGGCCAAGACCTTTGGCGAGACCACCGAGTCCCTGGAACAGACGCCGACCGGCGCTTACCGGCTGACACAGCGCTTTGCCAAGTTCTCTAATGCGCCGGAACTATCGAACATGTGGCAGGGCACAGCTGATATCCGGGTCGCGGATGAAGTGCCGGACATGGTGGCGCAACGGCCGAAGATTGTGGATAAAAACGGCAAGGCCAAGCGGATCGTGATCTCGACACCGCCGGACCAGGCACTGCTGGATTACATGAAGGAACTGGCGGAACGCGCCGACAATCTCAAAAATGTCTCCCGCACCGAAGATAACATGCTCAAGATTTCCAGTGACGCGCGTAAAGCCTCATTGGACATGCGGCTGGTTAAAGCCGATGCCGCGGTGAATCCCAAGGGCAAAGTGGCTGCGGCCTGTGCGGAGATTGCCAAGATTCACAGCGAAACGGCCAAAGATAAAGGCACGCAGTTAGTCTTCCTGGACCTGGGTACACCCAAGGCCAAAGACAAGGAAGAAACAGCGGACGAGGTCAAGTATGATGCCGATGGCAGTGAAATTGTTGACCCCGAGGAAGAGGATGAAACCCAGGAAGAGAAAAATCTGCTGAAAGACGTTTACAAGGGGATTAAAGCTCAATTGATTGCCAACGGCATACCGGAGAATGAGATCGCTTTCATTCACGATGCCAAGAACCAGAAACAGCGCCTGGCGCTTTATGAGAAGGTCAATCAGGGTAAAATCCGTGTCATGGTCGGCTCTACGGGCAAAATGGGGGCCGGGGTCAACGTACAGGAAAGAGTAGCAGCCTTGCACCACATTGATGCCCCTTGGCGACCACGTGACATTGAGCAGCGGGAAGGCCGCGCCATCCGGCAGGGAAACATTGTCTATGGACCGCAAAAAGACCAGGACGGGAATATTCTCAATCCTGGCCCCGGGGTTAAGATTTTCACCTACGTTACCGAGCGCAGTTTTGATGCCTACATGTGGCAGGCGATTGAAGCGAAATCCAAGGCTATCAAGTCTATCATGCGAAGGGCAGTACCACCGCGTACCATCGAAGATGTTGATAGCTTCACCATGAGCGCCAGTGAGGCCAAGGCCGTGGCCTCCGGTAATCCCGATGTCTTCAAAGCGGTCACCTTAAAGAACGCTGTCACTCGTTTCGGCATGTTGAAAGCCTCCCATACCGACAGTGTGATCCGCGCCAGAAGTAAACTCAATGAAATTGATGAGGGGGTTAAAAACCTGCAGTCCGATATTGGCAAGCTGGAGCAGGATGCCAGACTCTACCACGAAAACACCAGGTTTGACATTGAAATTCAGGGTGAGCATTTTACCGGCACCGATAAAGACAAGATGGATGACACCAGCGAGAAAGCAAGCGACCTTAGAGCAAGAGCCGGTGAAGCCCTGGTCTCGGCCATCAAAAAGGCCAAGGACAATGAGAAGATCGGCACTTATCATGGCTTCGATATTATTGCACGTGATGAGGGACCGCAGGGCGGCTACCGGCTAGAACTGCGTAATCCTGAAACCAAGCGGCCACATGTCAGTACCGCAATGGAATATCTGGCGATATCCCCCAGTGGCGCGCTCATTCGTCTGGACAATGAATATAAGGGTGTGCTAAAAACTTTACTCGAAGTGCAGCATGAACTGGCCAAGAACGAATCTAACCGGAAAACCTATGAAGCGCAAGAGGCCAAGAAGTTTGAATACGAGGATAAACTGACCAGGATGCAAGCGGAATTGGATGAAGTAGAAAAACGCTTGCAGAGTGGAGAAGTTTTTAATACACCATCCGATAACTATGTGGCGGAGGAATTGCCGGAAGTCGAAGGTGAAGAGGCCGAGGCTATCGAGCCAGCTTACCACTATAATGCACGGGTGGATGCGAAAGAAGAAAGAGACGCAGCCAACAATGATAAGGCTGAAATCGAGGCTGTCAAGGCCGAGGTTGAATCGATAGAAAAGGGAACCGAGGTGAAGGCGGCACCTGCCATTCAGGAAGTTGCGGCCGTCAATAAGATTGAGGAGCCGCCTAAAGTAATTGAACCTGAAAAGCCGATGTTCAGGGAAAATGGTGCCACCGCCAAGGCCGAGCAGGAAAAACAACTGCCTGCAGTTGAAATGGAGGCCGCTGTAAATGAGCAGCCAAAGTTAGTACCATTCCCAGGGAACGATCCTAACAAAACCAGCGGCAGTTTTAATGTCTATAACCTTGACGCCTACATCAGTGGTAAACATCTTTCTACCCCGGCTGAAAAGATTACCATCCCCGGCTTTGAAGAGTACAGTTTCTTCATAGCTAGGCCCACCACCACAGGAGGTAAATTCAGTAATAAGAACTGGGATATTTATGAAACTACCACCGGCATGTCCATCGGTACTTTGCAAGCCACCAAGCAGAAAGCGATTGATGAGGCCGTGCACAAGCTGACTGATTTCGTGGGCAAGGAAAAGTTGACCAAGGCGATTGCTGACGGATTAGAGAAACAGGGCCGCGACCGCTCATTGGCGCCTCAGCCAAGGGCAGTTGCGGATATTGCGACTGTGGCCATCGAGCCAAAGGCAGTGGCCGAGGTTCCCACCGCGCCGGTAGAATCTACGCTAGTGCAAGCGGTTAGAGTCGAAAACCGTAAGGAAGAGGAACGCCTGGCTAAAATGGGCGGCACTGGCAAGATGGTGCTGATGACCAAAGAATTAGCCAAACAATTCCCCAAACTCTATTCAAATGAGCAGGTACCTGAAGGTGACAGGGTGGTTATCGCGAAATTCTTCCATCCCCTGAGTCATCAAACGTGGTACGCAACCGAATATGACCCGGATGAAGAACTATTCTATGGCTATGTTGACACTGGCGATTATGACAGTGAGTGGGGCAACTTTAGCCTGGCTGAGATGGAAGACCTTAAAGTTAAGGGCCTGGGGATGGAGCGAGATATCCACTTCACCCCGCAAAAAATAGGGAATGTCTCGGGTTTGCAAGATCGATTCAAAACGACTCCCGAACCGGAGGTAAAGGGTAGTTTCCGGCAGGATGTTCCCATTGACGAAGCGTTAAAAGAAAAGGAGGCTACGGAAAAAGTGCCGGTGCCCAATACCATCGACCCATCAAATCATGCACCTGATCTCAACGATGAGTTTTACGCGAATATGAGCGAGGGTCGTGGATTCAAACCGGTCAAGGCTAAAAAGGTTGTTATCCCAGGGTACGAAAAGTT
>JBEKCX010000544.1:0-3546 GCA_050014655.1 Occallatibacter sp.
GCCAATAATTTTACCGTCGCTGTCAACAATCAAAGGTTGGGTGTATTCCGTAGGTATTTGGCTTCCTCCAGCATCGGCTTTCTTGATAACCTGGCGATATTTTTTCGAGGCATCCTCTAAAGATTTTACCGGCCATTCGTTATAGCCTGCTTTGACGAAGAGTTTTTGCCCAGGGATTAATATAGTTTTCTCTCCTCTGATGGCTTCCACCTTTTCGACCAACTGTTGCGGCGTCTTTACGGAAGTTTCAGCCTTAAGAGCGTCAAGGTGTGCATCATGGTAGGTTTCACCCTGTTTCATCTCTTCAACCTCGACGACTTCGTGAACGACATTTTTTACCTCAGTTTTTTGCGGCTGATGTTCGTCCACTAAAATAGCCTTATCTTTATCTGGCCAGCCCATAACTTTAGCCGCCTCGGGATTCATGCCGGCATAGTCATGCAACTCTCTGTTACCTTTCATTTCGACCGGAGCGCCTTCGAGTTTTTCGGCCACTTCGACAAAAGCAGCCAACTTCGGTTTAGTTGTCGTTTCGATGGTGGGTTTAGTGGCTCTCTCAACCTTGTTTCCTTCGATAATCGGCGCTTCTTCAGGTATCTGCTGCTGGATATGGGCCACGGCCTCGGTTTCGATGGAAGGTTTGGATTTACGCTTGGCCGATCCGCCCTCTTCAATAAATGGCGTCTCTTCTGGTAATTCTTTCTCGTGTTCGATTGCGGTAGCCAGCGGTTCTGTTTCAGCAGCCGCATAGACGCTAACATCATAGTCGTGCCTTGCGCCTACTCGTTTGGCAATCTCTTTCTGAGCTGCGTACATCGAGACGGCATGGCTTTCATACTGCTTGCCTTTATATAGGCCGATGAAAGGATGAGTTGGCACTTCGACTTTAGTGGCTGCAGGCGTTTCCGGTTGCTGGTTATAAATCTCATGGACCTGCCTTTGCATTTTAGCTATAGGCGTTTCAGTCTCGTACTTTGGTGATTCACCGCTGCTCTTAACGGCATTTTCAACAGATTGTTCTAACTTGTCCGGTGTCATTTTTCTTGCAAGTTTGGATTTCAGCCTATCAACTGCCCAATCTGCTTGGTAAGATGTAATATCATCGCCTAAATACAACCCTGAGCGTCCTTCACTAATACCCCACTTGTCTTTGTCCTCCACCACATTACTCTTATCATCTACCGATATCGGATGGTGCAGATACAGGTCAAACTTTTCATACCCTGGGATAACAACCTTTTTAGCCTTGATTGGTTTGAACCCACGACCCTCGCTCATGTTAGCGTAAAACTCATCATTGAGTTCCGGCTCATGATTTGATGTCTCGGTGACTTTTAGTTCCGGCGCCGTTTCCGCGGCCTTCTTTTCTTTTACCGCCTCATCAATGGGAACATCCTGCCGGAAAGCACCCTTTAACTCCGGCTCTGGACTGGTCTTGAATCTATCTTTTAAGCCAGAGACATTCCCTATTTTTTGCGGGGTGAAGTGTATGTCTCGCTCCATCCCCAGGCCCTTAACTTTAAGGTCCTGCATTTCAGCCAGGCTAAAATTGCCCCACTCGCTGTCCTGGTCGCCGGTGTCAACATAGCCATAGAATATTTGCCCATCAGGATCGTATTCAGTTGCATACCATGTTTGATGACTCATGGGATGGAAGAATTTAGCGATAACAACTCTATCGTCTTCAGATACTTTCTCGCCTGAATAGAGTTTGGGGAATTGTTTGGCTAATTCTTTGGTCATCAGCACCATCTTGCCAGTGCCCCCCTGTTTAGCCAGGCGTTCCTCTTCTTTATGATTTTCAGCTCTAACTGCTTGAACTAATGAAGATTCTGCTGGCGCGGTGACAACCTCGGCCCCTATCTTTGATTGCTCAGGTGCAGCTGCCTTTGGCTGTGGTGCTAAAGCTCGGTCGCGGCCCTGTTTCTCCAATCCATCAGCGATCGCCTTGGTCAACTTTTCTTTGCCGACGAAATCAGTCAGCTTGTGCACGGCCTCATCGATCGCTTTCTGCTTGGTTTCTTTTAAAGTACCGATCGACATTCCGGTAGTCGCTTCATAGATGTCCCAATTCTTATTACTGAATTTCCCTCCCGTCGTGGTAGGTCTGGCAATAAAGAAGTTGTACTCTTCAAAGCCGGGGACAATAACCTTTTCTGCCGGGGTAGTAAGATGCTTGCCACTGATATAGGCGTCAAGGTTATAGACATTAAAGCTGCCGCTGGTTTTCTGCGGATCGTTCCCGGGGAATGGTGCTAACTTCTGCTGCTCATTTGCAGTGGCCTCTGGTTCAACTGTAGGCGGTTGTTTTTCCTGTTCGGCCGTATTTATGGCACCATTTTCCCCAACCATCGGTTTTTCAATCTCAGTCGCCCTAGCGGGTTCATCAATCTTATTGACAGCGGCCACTTCCTGAATGGCCGGTGTCGCTTTTACCTCGGTTTCCTTTTCAACTGGGGCAACCTCGGCCCTGACGGCTTCTACTTCGGCCCTGGCATTATTGGCGGCCTCTCTTTCTTCTTTGGCATCAACCCGTGCATTATAGTGGTAAGCTGGCTCGGTTGCCTCGGCCTCTTCACCCTCCACTTCCGGTAATTCCTCCGCCACATAGTTGTCGGATGGCGCAGCAGAGACCTCACCTTTTTGCAGTCTTAATTCCACCTCGGCCAACTCCGCCTGCATTTTGGCCAGTTTATCTTCGTACTCAAATGGTTTGGCTTCTTGGGCTTCATAGGTTTTGCGGTTAGATTCCAATTTAGCTAACTCGTGCTGATTCTCCAGAAGTCCCTTTAGGACACCTTTGTATTCATTGTCCAGTCTGATTAGCGCACCGCTGGGCGTAATCGCCTGGTATCCCATCGCGGTACTGACATGAGGCCGCTTGGTTTCCGGATTACGGAGTTCGATCCGGTAACCACCTTGCGGTCCTTCATCCCGCGCAATGATATCGAATCCGTGATAGGTACCGATCTTCTCATTGTCCTTGGCCTGTTTGATGGCCGATACCAAAGCTTCACCGGCTCTCGCTCTAAGGTCGCTGGCTTTCTCGCTGGTGTCATCCATCTTATCCTTGTCGGTGCCGGTAAAATGTTCACCCTGAATTTCAATGTCAAATTTTGTGTTTTCGTGGTAAAGTCTGGCATCCTGCTCCAGTTTGGCAATATCGGACTGCAGGTTTTTAACCCCCTCGTCAATTTCATTCAGTTTACTTCTGGCGCGGATCACACTATCGATATGACTCGCTTTCAACATCGCAAAACGTGTGACCGCGTTCTTCAAGGTGACCGCTTTGAAAACATCCGGATTACCGGAGGCCACGGCCTTGGCCTCGCTGGCGCTCATCGTAAAACTGTCAACATCTTCAATCGTGCGCGGTGGTACGGCCCTTCGCATGATTGACTTGATCGCCTTGGATTTCGCCTCGATCGCCTGCCACATGTAGGCATCAAAACTGCGTTCCGTAACATAGGTAAAGACCTTAACGCCGGGCCCGGGGTTGAGGATATTACCCTCTGCATCTTTTTGTGGACCGTAAACTTTATTGCC
>JBEKCX010000545.1:0-3228 GCA_050014655.1 Occallatibacter sp.
TCTATTGATGTGGCCATCTCCAACGTGCCTTTCGGCAACTACCCTATTTTCGATCCCACTTTCAAAAAGGGCAGAAAGAAACTGACCGAATCGATACACAATTACTTTTTTGCCAAAACGCTCGAAGAGCTACGTCCTGGAGGCGTTCTGGCATTTATTACCAGTCACATGACCATGGATGCGCCGACCGCCAAACCGGTAAGACAAGCGCTCGCCGACCAGGCAGATCTCGTTGGCGCCATCCGGTTACCGAACAATGCTTTCCCGGACACCCAGGTGGTGACCGATATTATTTTCATGCGCAAGCGCCTGGAAGGCGAGAAACCAGGTGACCAATCCTGGGTAGATACAGTACTGCAGCCATACAAACTACATTCCAGATATGGTGATGACTTTGACACCAAACTGGATGTCAACAAGTACTTTGTTGATCATCCTGACATGGTATTGGGCAAACCGTCTGCCAACGGCACGATGAATCCACGCCGCCGCTACGATGAGGGCGAGTACACCGTTGAGCCGCCGGTGAGCGTGTCTCTTGGTGAATTATTAAATAGAGCTGTAACCAAACTGCCCAAAGATATTGTTACCGAGGCGCCGCCGAATACGAGGCGAGACCTTAAAATGAAACTCAAATCCGGCTATGGTGTTGATGAAGGCCGCCATGTCATTGGTGAAGATGGCCTGGTCTATGTCAAACAAGGCGGCTCGCTGCAATCGGCTAACCTTACCCATGCTGAAGAGGATCGTGTCAAGGCGATGATTGCCATACGGGACGCGAGCAAGGCCGTTGTCGACCTCCAGGTGGGTAACGGCAGCGATGAGGAACTCAAAAAATTGCAGGATGATCTTGATGATAAATACCGGAAATTCGTTAAATCGAATGGTCCGCTCAGTACCCCCATCAACCATGATCTCATGGATAAAGACCCGGATGCGCCTTTCCTGCGAGCGCTTGAGGATAATTCCGTCTATCGCAAGGATAAAAAGGATTTGACCGAGGCCGATAAGTATTTGATGAAAGTTCTGGAAGGCAAACTGCCGGTAGCTGATGCTGACTTCGAGAAGATTCAAATGCCGGTCTTTAAGAAAAGGGTGATTCATGGCCTGGGGGAGCAATCAGTAAACACCTATTCCGATGCGGAATCGGTGGTCAAAAATGAAGTCGGCTCGCTTGATTTCCGCATGATGGGGGAGAAGCTGGGAAAGTCCGAGGATGATGTCATCCAGGGATTATCCGATCGAAGATTGATCTTCAAAAATCCCATGACCTCGGAATGGGAACCTGCCGACCAGTACCTCAGCGGTGATGTGCGGTTAAAACTGAAACAGGCCGAGGCCGCCGCTTCTGCCAGGCCCAGGGAATATAAGACCAATGTTGAGGCATTATCTATCGTACAGCCAAAAGATATTCCAGCCGGGCAAATCTCTGTCCACATGGGTGTACCCTGGGTGCCAGCGTCTGATTATAACCAGTTTGTAAAAGACCTGCTGATTGACAAAGATCAATGGCACTATCACCGCTACAGCTACCGGCATGATGCGAATAAAGAGCAGTACTTCAAATACAATGACATCACGGGAGAGTGGCAGTTAATCCACCATCCTGATGCTGACATGGCTGCCGAGACGGAAACCTATGGCACACAGCGCATGAAGGCCGATGAAATTATCCGCCGCGTCCTGAACGGTAAACTAGTGGAAGTCAACGATCAGGTTGAGGGCGAGGATGGCAAGAAACATCCGGTACGCAATCCGGAGGAAACGATTGCTGCCCAGGAAAAAGCTAAACTGATTCAGGAGAAATTCCAGGAATGGATCTGGCAGGACCCGGAGAGGACAAAACGCCTGGCAGCCGAGTATAACGACAAATTCAATAACTACCGGCCGCGTGTTTTCGATGGCGCTCACCAGGTATTACCAGGCATTACCGAGAAGTGGAGCAGGCAAATGCACGCTCACCAGAAAGATGCCATCTGGCGTGTGGTGCAGGATCGAACGGCCTTGCTCGCGCATGAAGTCGGTTTTGGTAAGACGGCTGTAATGGTGGCTTCCGGCATGGAACTACGCCGCATGGGGCTGTCCAGAAAGAATCTGTATGTAGTGCCAAAGTCCACTCATGCCCAATTCCGGGACCAGTTCCTGGATCTTTATCCCTATGCCAAAATATTGTTCCCGACCGAGGAAGATTTCACACCGGAGAAAAGACCGGAGTTTATGGCCCGCGCCGTCACCGGTGATTGGGATGCCATCATCATCGCTGATTCTCAATTCAGCAAGATCCCGCTCAAACCGGAGACCGAGGCCAGGTTTATCGCGGACGAGATCGAGACAATCAAACAGGCGCTGCAGCAGGAAGAAGACGCCAATGGGACCGGCCACTATGCCACGGCCAAGCAGGTGCCGTCAAAAAACAAGACGCAAAAGGAAATTCAGAAGCAGCTCGAACGCTATGAAGTAAAGTTCCAGTACCTGCAGCAGAAGATCGCCGAGAAAAGTGATAAGGCGATCCACTTTGAAGATATCGGCATTGACCAGATGTATGTTGACGAAGCGGACGCCTATAAAAACCTGAAATTCGTGACACGCATGGGCCGGATTAAGGGTTTACCAAACTCTGAATCTGACAGAGCCTGGGATATGTACTCGAAAGTGCGCACGCTGCAGGAGCAGAAACATAATGGCGTGGTCTTCGCGACCGGTACCCCTATTGCCAATACCATCGCGGAAATGTACACCATGATGCGTTACCTCCAGGAGCCATTGCTCGAAGAGAAAGGACTGAAGCATTTTGACGCCTGGGCCAAGACCTTTGGTGAAACCACCGAATCCCTGGAACAAACGCCCACCGGCGCCTACCGGTTGACGCAGCGCTTTGCCAAGTTTTCCAATGCCCCGGAACTCTCGAACATGTGGCAGGGCACGGCCGATATCCGGGTGGCCGATGAAGTGCCGGACATGGTGGCGCAACGGCCGAGGATTGTGGATAAGAACGGCAAGGCCAAACGGATCGTGATCTCGACTCCGCCGGACCAGGCGTTACTCGATTACATGAAAGAGCTGGCAGAGCGGGCTGACAACCTGAAAAACGTCTCCCGGACCGAAGACAACATGCTCAAAATTTCCAGTGATGCGCGTAAAGCTTCATTGGACATGAGACTGGTAAAGGCCGATGCGCCGGTTAATCCCAAGGGCAAAGTGGCCGCCGCTTGTGCCGAGATTACCAAG
>JBEKCX010000546.1:0-2550 GCA_050014655.1 Occallatibacter sp.
CCAACCTATCATTCAATGTTTGACGCCATATCCGAAGACGCAAACGCGGGAAGAGCTGCTGGCCGCAGGTCTGATAACTAACGTTGACGATTATAGCCTGTACAATGGATTTACCTGCAATGTCCGTACCAAGGAACTTACTAACCGGCAACTCAACAATGCGATATTCTGGAACGGGCTCCGCCTCTATTTTAATCCGGCTTACCTCGCCAACAGCCGTTTTTGGCATTACCGTTTATCCTCAATTCCCGCATTGGCCGCTAATAACATGAATTATCTCATGGGGGCAGCCAGGGGCAGAATATTCACTTCCCGCCATACGTGGTAAAAAGTTGCATATATCGGACTCGAAGCATTTTATGGATTTTGAACGGAAAGGGTGGTAAAGAAATGGTCAGGTGTAAAGTCTGCGGCTATATTATGTTCGGGGGAAAATCCGGGGACAAATGTCCGGCCTGCGGTGCCCCCAGAACAGCCTTTGAGCCCTACACCGACAATATGGCCCAACCAAGACGTAAAATACTTAATCTGCAGCTTCATCCCATCGCCGTTCATTTTCCGGTAGCTTTCTCCGTGGCGGCTCTTGTATTTTCATTTGTCACGATTTTTCTGTCCGGACAGGCGCGGACGACGTTAATCGACGCCACTAAAATAATAGTGCTGTTTATTCCAATGCTGGTAATCGCCGCAGGTATTGCCGGATGGCTGGATGGCAGAGTCCGTTTCCATAAGATTAAGAATTCAATGATATTAAAAAGAAAGATAGTCTACGCAATCATCCTTTTTATCATTTCCCTGGCGCTGGCAGTGACCATCTGGACTGGAGGAACAGACAGCTGGGTATTTGCACTGGGGGCCCTGATGAGTCTGGCTGCTGTGGTCATGGTCTATTTGCTGGGTTTACTCGGCACGAGTATTATTGGTGCGGCTTTTCCGGGGAAATAGCACATGAATAGTGCTTTAAATATCGCCCGGGTACAGTTCGCCATCACCGCGATATTCCACATGACCTGGCCGCTATTGACAATCGGTTTAAGCGTTTTCATGCTGATCCTGGAGGCGCTGTGGCTCAAAACCGGTAAAGAAACATACTACCGGCATGTCAGGTATTGGTCTAAGATATTTATTGTCGTTTTTGGCATCGGTGTCGCCAGCGGGATTCCTCTGGAAATTGAATTCGGGACCAACTGGTCCCGTTTTGCGACAGCCGGCGGAGATATTATGGGCAGCTTACTGGCGGTTGAGGCTTCGACCGCTTTCGCCCTCGAGGCTGCTTTCCTCGCGATATTCTATTTTGGCTGGGACCGCGTCGGGCGGCGGATGCATCTCTTCTCGAACGCAATGGTTGCTTTAGGCGCTTCGCTTTCCGCATTCTGGATCATGTCGGCTAATTCCTGGATGCAAACCCCGGCCGGAGTGACGGCGGCCGGCGGCAAAATAACCATTAACAATTTTGCGGCGGCCATCTTCAATCCTGATCTGCCGATCGCATTTGCCCATATCCAGGCAGCGGCGATTGAAACAACCCTTTTCTTTGTTGCCGGGATCTGTGCCTGGAATATTTTACGCAATCGGAACAAAGACTTCTTCCTCAAAGCATTCAAGGTAATGGTCATCGTTGGCATTGTATTTACACCGCTGCAAATTATTCTTGGCGATGCTTCCGGGCTGGAGGTTGCAAAGAACGAGCCATCAGGCGGCACAGAAAAATACCTGGGAGATAACCATCTCTGACGGCCTGAGTGTACTCAATACCCGCTCCCTCAAGGGGCAGGTAGAGGGCCTGAGGGCGTTTCCGGTTAACGACCAGCCGCCAGTTGTTTTACCCTTTTATGCCTTCCGGTTGATGGTACTGCTGGGCATCGTTATGGTGGTTTTGATCCTGGCCGCACTTTGGTTATGGATCCGGAAAAAATTGCGGTCCGAGACACTTACAGGGAACCGCTTTTTCTGGCAGGCCTGGGTGTGGGCGATACCGATTGGTTTTATTGCCACCTGGTGCGGCTGGATAGTGCGGGAGGTCGGCCGACAGCCATGGGTGATCTATGGTCTGATGCGGACCAGCGATGGAGTGTCCCTGAACATCGGCACCGGCCCTGTAATTGCCAGTCTCATCCTTTTCATCGCGGTTTACGCGGCATTGTTTGGCGCCTTTATATATTTTACCCGCCGCACCCTGATGCAGGGGCCTGACCTCAACAGCCCACTGCCCGTTCAAAAATACAGTAGAGTTCAGGTTAGAAGGGAATAGATGAGCTCAACGTTGGCCTATATCTGGTACGTCCTGTTCCTCATACCGGTGGTACTCTTCGTCATTCTCGACGGGGCGGACCTGGGAACCGGGATTATCTCCCTGGCGCACCGCGGACCTCTCCGTGCCAAATTGATCGATTCGATTGGGCCATTGTGGTACGCCAATGAGACCTGGCTGGTCATCGCTTTTGCGACACTTTTCGGAGCCTTTCCGTTGGCCTACAGCCTTGTACTCAGTTCCCTGTACATCCCAATTATGCTTATGGTTTTCGGGCTGATACTCCGGGCGGCCTCTAC
>JBEKCX010000547.1:0-2696 GCA_050014655.1 Occallatibacter sp.
GCATTCGGCGCGCTGGCCTTCGGCATCGGCACCTCCGAGGTCGAGCACGTCCTCGCCACGCAGACCCTCCCGCAATCGAAGCCCCTCACCTTCCGCATCAACGTCGAAGGCGCGCTCGCCACCGGCGTCACCGCCAAGGACATCGTCCTGCACATCATCGGCCACATCGGCACCGCCGGGGCCACCGGCACCGTCATCGAGTACGCCGGCTCCGCCATCCGCGCCCTCTCCATGGAGGGCCGCATGACCATCTGCAATATGTCTATCGAGGCCGGTGCCCGCGCCGGCATGATCGCCCCCGACGACACCACCTTCGCCTACCTCAAGGGCCGCCGCTTGCATGGAACGAAGCCGTCTCCCACTGGCGCTCCCTCGCCACTGATCCCGGCGCAACCTTCGACCGCGAGCTCACCCTCAACGCCGCAGACATCACGCCCACCGTCTCCTGGGGCACATCGCCCGGCATGGTCACCGGCGTCGACTCCACCGTTCCGCTCGCCGATCCCAACGCCTCCGAGGCCGACCGCAAGGCCTTCGACCGCGCACTCGAGTACATGGGCCTCACCCCCGGCCAGCCCATCCAGCAGGTCCCCATCGACTGCGTCTTCATCGGCTCCTGCACCAACGGCCGCATCGAAGACCTGCGCGCCGCCTCCGCCGTGGTGCGCGGTCATCGCGTCGCCACCACCGTCCGCGCCATGGTCGTCCCCGGCTCGCAGGCCGTCAAGGCACAAGCGGAATCCGAAGGCCTCGACCGTATCTTCACCGAAGCCGGTTTCGAATGGCGAGAACCCGGCTGCTCCATGTGTCTTGCCATGAGCCCCGACATCTTGCAACCGGGAGAACGGTGCGCATCGACGAGCAACCGCAACTTCGAAGGCCGCCAGGGCCGCGCGGGCCGCACCCATCTGGTCAGCCCGCAGATGGCCGCCGCCGCAGCCATCGCCGGCCACTTCACCGACATCCGCACCTGGAAGTTCAAGGAGGCAAAATAATGATCGCCATCAACACACTCACCTCCGCCGCCGTCCCCCTCCCGCGCCCCAACGTGGACACCGACCAGATCATTCCCGCGCCCCAACGTGGACACCGACCAGATCATACCCAAGCAGTTCCTCAAGCGCATCGAGCGCACCGGCTACGGCGACTTCCTCTTCTACGACTGGCGTCGCCTGCACGATGGCCCAGCCGCCGGCCAGCCCGACCCCAGCTTCATCCTGAATGACCAACGCTATGCGGGCGCGCAGATCCTCATCGCCAGCAAGAACTTCGGCTGCGGCAGTTCGCGCGAGCACGCCGCCTGGGCATTGACGGATTACGGCTTCCTCGTCGTCATCGCTCCCAGCTTCGCCGACATCTTCTTCTCCAACGCCGGCAAGAACGGCATGGTTCTCGTCCGCCTGCCCGAGGCCGATGTCGAACTCCTCACCGCGCGTAGCACGCAGAACCCAGCGCACCAGATCACCATCAACCTCGAAGCTCAAACCGTCACCGACGAGCTAGGCTTCAGCTCGACATTCGACATCGACCCATTCCGCAAGTATTGCCTGCTCAATGGCCTCGACGACATCGGCCTCACCCTTCGCCACGCCGCCGCCCTCGACGCCTTCGAATCCACGCACGATAAACAGTTCTGGCTCACCCCGAGACCCGCAAATGCGCACTCGCTCGCACCAACCACAACGCTGTCATCCTGAGCGAAGCTGCTCGCGCACTTTGCGAGCAGCGCAGTCGAAGGATCCCGATGAATCACGCATCAATAAAACCGCTCGAACCTTTTGACCGATACGCTTCACTTGCTTTTGTTCTTCGTTTTGCTTTTTGCTTTTCGTTTTGTTAAGCACACGGCTTTAGCCGTGTGAATTCAGTCAAACCGCAAGCGGGCTTTAGCCCCTGAGGACAATCTTCAATGGGCCAGATCAAACACAACTCGTATCGATTCATCCTCCCATTTTTGGGAGTCGCAATTCTTGTACTCGCAGCCCTGCCGCTCTGCGCGCAGACGCCGTCCAACGCGCCCATCCCCGCGCAACTCACCACTGCGAAGACGGTCTTCATAGCAAACGCAGGCTCAAGGAACGATCAACTAGCGCTCATTGCCTACAACAGCCTTTATCAAGCTCTCGTGTCGGGCAATCGTTATCATCTGGCCACGACGCCAGCAGAGGCAGATCTCGTCCTCGAAGTTTCAGTGGTCCAAACTGACGCCCTCACCGGCTACACCAAGCTAGTTATCCGTGACGCAAAATCACAATCCTTACTGTGGACAACCTATAACGGAATCGCAGCAGCAGGCAGAGAAAAAACCTTTGAGAAAAATCTCGCCAACAGCGCAGTGCAGCTTGTTGCAAACCTAAACGCCCTCGTCACAAGTACGTCCATCAATGTACCAGCAGCCAAAGTTTCTGCTCCCAAAAAGTCAACCCCGAATGCAGCAGCATCCAAGAAGACCCGTTTGTCCGACGAGCAGTAATTCGTAATTTGTATTTCGCATTTGTTCTTCGTACTTGTTTTTGCACTTCATACTTGTTTTTGCTTTTCGTTTTGCTTAAGCACACGGCTTTAGCCGTGTGAATTCAGCCACACCGCAAGCGGGGCTTTAGCCCCTGAGGGCAATATCCAATGGGCCAGATCAAACACAATTCGCACCAACGCAGCGTCAGTATGATCGCTATCGCTATCCTTCTGCTCGCAGC
>JBEKCX010000548.1:0-2980 GCA_050014655.1 Occallatibacter sp.
CAACTGCCAGCTGCCACGAACAGGCTGCGGCGCTTCGGCAGCGATGCTTTCATTCTCGGTACGGGAAATACAAACCAATTGCCGATCGATATCCCTGCCGGCCCCGACTATGTTCTGGGGCCTGGCGATGGCCTCATCGTTAATATTTGGGGCGGCCAGTCCAACCGGTTGGACAGACTGATCGACCGCCAGGGCCAGATCTCACTGCCAGAGGCGGGCACGATCACAATCAACGGACTTACAATTGCCCAGGCGCAGAGTGCCATTCAGAAGGCCCTCGGTACGCAGTTTCAGGGGGAGCATGTAGAAATTTCGCTGGGTCGGCTGCGCACAGTTCGCGTGTATGTGGTGGGCGATGTGCAACGGCCCGGCGCCTATGATGTCAGCTCCTTATCCACGCCGCTGAGCGCATTGTATGCCGCCGGTGGCCCAACCAGTCGCGGGTCACTGCGCATCCTGCGACAGTACCGCGGCACACAACTGGTCCGTGAGATCGATCTGTACGACTTCCTGTTGAAGGGAGTCCGCTCGGATGTTGACCATCTGCTGCCTGGCGATACCCTGCTGGTGCCGCCGGTCGGTCCACAGGTTTCGGTGGCAGGAATGGTGCGCCGTCCCGCGATCTACGAATTGAAAGGCGAGCAGAACCTTAACCAGGTTCTCGATCTTGCCGGCGGGGTGCTGGTCTCTGCGAGTTTGAAACAAATCAACGTGGAGAGAATCGAAGCCCACCAGAGCCGAACCATGCTCAGTTTGCAGCTCACCGGCACCGCAGATGAGGCGACACAGAAGCTGGACGCCTTCTATGTGCAGGATGGGGATACTGTGCGCATCGCGGCAATCCTGCCCTACAGCGAGCAGTCCGTCTACCTGGATGGGCATGTCTTTCGTCCCGGCAAGTACACCTACCGCGATGGCATGACCATCAACGATCTGCTGAAGTCGTACCAGGACATCATGCCGGAGCCAGCCGACCATGCTGAGATTATTCGCTTGCAGGCTCCAGACTTCCGGCCAGAGACCATCAGCTTCAATCTGCAAGATGTGCTGTTGGGGAACAATCCGATTCCGCTTGAACCCTTCGATCTGATTCGTGTCTTTGGCCGGTATGCGATCGATCCGCCCAAGGTTTCTATAGATGGGGATGTCCTTCGCCCCGGCAGTTATCCGATGTCTCAGGGGATGACTGTGGCTGGACTGGTGAGGATGGCGGGCGGCTTCAAGCGCAGCGCCTATCGTGACGAAGCCGACCTTTCCAGCTATTTGGTGCAGGATGGCCAGAAGGTGCTGCTCAACCATAGCAGTGTCGCTGTGCAGAAGGCACTCGATGGTGACAAGAATGCGGACGTGGCGCTCAATCCAGGCGATGTCGTCAGCATTCGACAGCTAGCCGGATGGCTGGACATCGGTGCTTCGGTGACGATAACCGGCGAGGTCGCACATGCCGGTAGCTACGGCATTCAAGAGGGAGAGCGCCTTAGCTCGGCGTTGAAGCGCGCCGGCGGCTTCCGCGAGGATGCGTATCCGGCAGGCACCATACTGGATCGTGTCCAGGTTCGGCAGTTGGGGGAACAAGTCCGCCAGCAGATTGGTCTGCCCGATCTTTTGTACCAGTTCGTTTGTTAGTGTAGCGCAGTTATCTCTGAGTTCAGATAGCCGCAGTCGGGGGTGTGGAGAAGTGGGAAGCGCGTAGCGGTTTCCACTTCTCCATGCGCTGGTGGCCGGTAACCCAGTGAAGAGTGTGGCCGGACTGTGTTGTAGTGGACTCGCCACCGCTCTGCCAGCACCCTAATTTCTTTCATTGAGTAGAAAATCTCGCCGTTCAGGAACTCGTCCCTCAACTTTGAGTTGAAGCTCTCGCAGTAGCCGTTCTCCCATGGGCTTCCGGGTTCGATATAAGCCGTCCTGGCCCCTGTACCGGCGAGCCACTTCCGCAGATCCCTGGCCACGAACTCCGGGCCATTGTCGGAGCGAAGATGCTCTGGCACACCCTTCATCACCATCACGTCGGCCAGCGCTTCGATCACCTTCGCCGAACTCCATCTCCGCTCGGCACGAATCATCAGGCACTCCCTGCTGTGTTCGTCAATCAGGTTTAGCATCCGTACCGTCCTTCCGTCGTGCGTCCTAGCACTTACGAAGTCGTAACTCCATACGTGGTTGCTGCGCTCCGGCCTCAGCCGCACGCACGATCCATCGTTGAACCACAGCCGTCTGCGCGGCTTCTGCTTCTGCGGCACCTTCAGCCCTTCGCGACGCCAGATGCGCTCCACCCGGTCCTTGCCCGCCTGCCAGCCGTCCCGCTTCAACAGCGCCGTGATGCGGCGATAGCCGTAGCGTCCGTACTGGCTGGCCAACTCGATAATGGCCTGGGTGAGTGCATCCTCGTCCTCGCGCTGCGTCAGTTGGTAGCGTTGCGTGCCGCGTGGCTGGTTCACCAGCCGGCACGCCCAACGCTCGCTCATGCCCTGGTCCTGCGCATGATCTGCCGCACAGCGCCGTCGTTCCGGGCTTAGAAGTTTCCCGAGGCGATGTCTTTCAGCACCAGCTTCTCCAGGCTCAGTTCGCTGACCAACCGCTTCAGCTTCGCGTTCTCTTGCTCCAGTTCCTTCAGCCGTCGTGCCTGGTCCACCTGCAACCCACCGTACTCCTTGCGCCAGCGGTAATAGGTCTGCTCTGTGATCTCCGCTTCCTTGCACGCCAGCGTCGTTGTCTTCCCGTTGGCCACAGCCACTTCAATCTGCCGCAGCAAGTTCACCACCTGCTCAGGCGTGTGCTTCGTCCTTCGTGACATGCTCCGCTCCTTTTAAGACCAGTTTCTCTCATTCAAACTGGTACAGAAAAGACCGGGCACTCCACACCCTTACGCCCCTTCTAGAAACGAAGATTCAGATATCCAATTGTGAAGACGCAGAAATCAACGTACGTGGCAGGAGTCTCCATTTTCAACATGGAATTGCTCAAATTGTACGGCCCGCAG
>JBEKCX010000549.1:0-2845 GCA_050014655.1 Occallatibacter sp.
ACGGATGCTGGAAATAAGTAGATTAGAGTTACCATCAGGACCATCTGTGCGGCCGATGCTCCCATTGAACAGGGCATCCCCGCTGAAAACCACGCCATGTCCTAAAATGCAAATACCGCCAGGACTATGACCTGGGGTATGCAATACCTGAAACTTCAAGTCTCCTGCGATGAGAAAATCGCCATCTTTGAGCAATCTATCGGGTGGTGGCGGCTTTTGAAAGGTCGGATCCATGGCAGTGAATCGGCTGTTATCGGAATTCTGCAGTGCTTCGGCCTCGGCCGTATGGACGGCAAAACTGGCTCCAGTATTTTCAACCACCTGGCGAATAGCTCCGATGTGATCTGCGTGTGCATGGGTAATGACAACGAGGCCAATCTTGAGATTCAACTCGTGAATGTTGTTCAAGATTCGGGACGCGTCCCCTGCTGGATCAATAACCATGCCATCCCGAGTCTGCTCCGATGCTACTAGGTAGCAGTTCGTTCCAAAGGGCATTATCGCCAAGGGCCTGTAGATCATTTTTGCCATTTAGAATCTCCATCTTTTCGAACAACTGAACCTTGATAATATGCTGGTGGCATTGGTAATCCTTTGACTATTCTAAAGTGTGGCGCATCTCTTCAAATTGTTCTTTAGTTATTTCGCCTCGGGCGAAACGCATTTTAAGTACACTAAGAGCATCCAGTGAGGAGTCCATCTGTACCGGCTTTGCACTCGTGCCGGATCTAACCCTGCCGATGTTCTCTTCAACTGCCTTTGAAATGCTATTCAATGCATTTTTGGGGAGATTATCCAAAATAAGTGTTTCACTGTTAAAACGGTGGCTGATCATGATTGTGCCGAATAATGGTCCCTTACTGATTTTAAAATTTGCCATGTCTTCGTATCGATAATCCTCAATATCCTTGTGTAGACCAAAAAATCCTGAAGGTGAGTATCTAATCACCCGTTGGTTAGTCACAATAATTGTGTCGGGCGTGAACAACACTTTCCATCTAGACTGTTTTGCAGTCAGCAGCACTTGCTCGCCCGCCAGTAGCATATTTATAATATCTTTAGAGACGTGAGGGCGCATCTTTGTCTGTTCCATTTTACACCTCGAATAATCAACAACGACCACGTCTAAATTTGCTTACACTATACCCACGACGCCGCTTTCTGTCAACCGTCCCCAAGTAGATTCAGGGGATTCAGGATTTTACTCAATACAATTCGAGAGCGTTACTAATGCACCAAACCAGTCGCTTCAGCCACTTTTGCCCAACTCTAGTCCTGTTCTCTCTCCAGATTTAGACGAGACAAAGCAACTAATATGTTTTAAACTGCGTCGGTTTTTATTTATTTTAAAATAACCAGAATATCGCTAATATCCAGAGAATAAGCCCTATGATGCCAATCCATAAACCTGCCAATGCCTGGCCTCTTCCTTCAAGATTGGGATCTTTTTTCATTTTGTTTAGCGCAATTGCTCCGTAGATAATCGCGAATATGAGGCAAGGGTTGATGATTATGCCCACAAGCGCGAGCACTAATGAAGCAGTCGCATACCCACTTTTATGTTTTGTTCCTTGTACACCGATATTTGTTTGAGCTGAAGCGATAGGCGGAGTTGCCTGCTCCAATTGTGTCCCGCACTTATTGCAGAATTGGCTGCCACCTTCATTCGGAGCTCCGCATTTTGGGCAATATATTGTCATTTTAGCCTCCATTCTGTTCCTCTGATTTTTTTAGTCTCGACTTTTACATGATTTAGATGTATTTTAGTTATTAAAATGCGAAGATAATGACGAATCGACAAAGAGGTTTGCCTCAGCTTGCTAAGGCCTAGCAAGAAAACTTTTTGCACCCTTTTTTTGTTCGAGCAGTGTCTTTAGTTTCTCTAAACCAGTTTGCACACTTTTGTGTGCTCTCCCGGCAAGAAAGTGGTCAAATGGTCTTACAAGAGGTGTAGATTCAATTTGTGCCTTCCACGTGACTCGAGTTCCTTGCCCCGCTGGTTCGAACTGGAACAGGGTGTGCCCGTGCTTGAGTAGGAACCTGGCTAGAAAATTGAAATGGATACTCTCCAACTCAAAGCTTTGGTTGACTCGCACATGAAATACTCTCATCACCGCGGGTCCCTCTCGGATGAGCGTTCCTTCCCCGAACGGCCCTTGTGATAAAATCGCTACGTGAGCCCCACTCACAGCACTTATCCAATCCGGATAATTCTCAATGTTAGCAACAAACCCAAATACCTCATCCGGTGATGCGTTGATGACAATAGCGCCGACAAACTCAATCATAGTCTTGGCCTCGTGCATATATTATACTCGATTTGCCTGCTCCGGTGACCGTAGTGACTTGCCACAAGTGGAGGACAAGAAGCAATATACCAGTCATATAGGCGATTTTTTATCATATACATGTTGGAATAATTTGAATCGCAGAAGGCTGGTTGTAAAATCAGTCGGGAGAGAGCGGTAATGGAAATTATACTTATCAAAGAAAAAGGGGCTCCTGGCAATTGGCGATACAAAGAAATAAGGAAGATCACCCGATAATCATTTATCTATCCAAAGAGCAGGTAAAAGAACACAGTAATCCGCAATCAATAAAAATGACAACAACGGCAGCTTAGGTTGGATTAAATTCCAATAGCCTGAGCCACTTTTGACCAACTCGTGTCCTGTTCCCCCTCCAATCTTCTGAGGTAAACAGTAGTTACGGCAAGACTACTATGGTCCAGAAATCTGCTTACATCTTCTATCGTTTCTCCGGCATCCCTTCGGAGTTTAGCGGCTGTATGACGGAAGATGTGGACTCCGGAGGGGGTGATTCCAGCCTTTCTGAAATACTTTTG
>JBEKCX010000550.1:0-4493 GCA_050014655.1 Occallatibacter sp.
AACCTGACCGTGAATAGTGCCAAGTCCGAAACCACTATAATTACTCCAAACATCAATTTCTCTTTTGGCGAAGCAACGAAAGTTTCACCCAGTAAACTAAAATTAATTGACAATCGAGATCAGGTTGACTGCCCAATCAAAAAAGAGGGAGGATTTCCATGCCCAAGGTGTCAGTACAGCGTTAAGACATCTCAACGAGCAGCATTTCTCAATACAACGACTTGGTGGTATTGCCAATATCCAAATCAAGATAAATATGTTACGCCCTGATATGAAGCTAAAAAAGCAAAACGACACACCGAAGCGGGTAAGTCAAAATAACGACGGTAATTCTTGTAAAATTATCGATTGACAATCCCCGAATTCAATGTTACTATTTTTTTAATTTCTGGGATTATGTATACGAAAAATCATTCATATTTATGTACCGAAGAACTGCAAAAAATTGACAAAAGAAGTGTAGAATAAATAGCCTCGGCGGAAGCTAAATATTTTTATAGATTTACCACTTTAAGGGCAGTAACCATCAAAGCAAGACAAGGGAAACAAACAGGAAGAAGCAAAAATGAGCAGGGAGGGGGCATGGAAACATCCGGGCATGTTTCAGAACGCCGGAGAGGAACAGCAATTGTAGAGACTCACCAAGGTATCCTAGTTACTGCCGGCAGGAGTAAGGTGTTCTTATTACCCGGGGGTGGGGCGGAGCACCATGAATCACGAACGCAAGCTGCAATGCGCGAACTCAGAGAAGAAACCGGCCTTAGACCTCTTCATGCTAAATTTCTATTCCGGCACCTGGGAAGAGTTTCAAAATCCCACGGGAATGGCTATTTTCAGGATCATCATACTGTAGTTCTTGTTTATGCAGTAGGCACGCCAAAACCTAGCCATGAAATAAAATATGTGGATTATTACAAACCCGGGAGCAATATCCATATTTCTGGAGTAACTAGGGAAATAATCGATAAATACTATGCTTGGAAAGTTAGCGGAGGATGGAATATATGGTAGATCAGGACGGAAAAGGTTTGGAGTTGGTTAAGCACGACCCATCGACAGGAATCTCGGTTACAATTGGCAACACCACGATTCATCCTCAAGGACACCCAAGTATTATCCGTTTTGAGTCCGAGAAGCAAACAGCATATGTATATCTGGTAATTGATACTTCTGGAAGTATGGCTGGCGGCAAGTTGGAACAAGCCAAAAAAGGCATCACAGATTTTGCCAAGGATGCCTTTCGCAAGGAATATGCAGTGGGTTTGATCGGTTTTAACACGACAGCCACTCATATGTCCGAACCGACTTATGATATCGAGTTGTTGGAGGGTCGAATTCATCAGATGCATGCGGCTGGCTCTACAAACATGGGTGAAGCGATAAAAATGGCACATGCACATTTAAAAGCAATCAAAAATACAAGAGTAATTGTTATTGCCACCGATGGTATGCCCAATAATATGTCTGAAGCTCTAGCCGAGGGAGAAAAGGCTAAAAAAGACAAGATTGATATCATTACTATTGGGACGGATGATGCAAATCAAGAGTTTCTTGAGAAACTGGCATCAACAGTTGAATTGGGGAAAAAGGTAACGAGAGAAGTGTTCTCCGAGGCTATTTCATCGGCATCCAATCTTCTCCCACCACCAAAATCTGTAACAAGAAGGTAGTCACATGAATTGGGAAGAAGCTTGCCAAATTCTAGGGATCTCGGTTACTTCTACAGCAAGCGAGATGCGAGCCCAATATCTTTATAAAGCGCAGCTGCTACATCCTGATAAAACAATTGGTCTGCCTGAAAATATTCGGCAAAAAGCCGAAGAAGAACTAAAACGGATTAATGCTGCATATAGCGTTCTCAGCGATCCCAGAAACAATTTTCAAGGTCAACCTCCAAAACTCAGCGTCTACCCGAAGCAGATACGGTTCAAAGACCTCAGACCGGGTGAGAAAAAAACTACGATTATTGAGATAAAAAGTGTTGGTGGTGAGTACACTAAATTTTGGATGGATGATTCTCCAGCTAGTTGGTTAAAGGTCACAGAGGCCAAATCAACAACCAACAATCCTCTTCCGCTGGAAGTAACGATAGAGGCCACCGGGTTTGGCAAGCGAGCGGAGTGTAGTTTACCGATTCGTTTGGAGAATGAGAAGACTAAAACCAAGGACGAGACTGCACTGAAAATCGAGCTCCAAGGCAGTCCAGCTGGAGCCACAAACTTCGCTGATTTTTTCAGTCATCGAGCAAATTCAGGCAATGGGTCCCAATCGCACAGACTGCCCGTTCTAATTGGAGTTTGTGGAAGAAGTTGCTCCGGTAAGGGTGTCGTCACTGAGTCTTTAGCAAGCAGCAATTCTTGTGTATTACTTCTGCAATCGGACTATTACTTCCATGAGAGAAGTTCTTGTACTTACAAAGGATATTCTTGTTGGGAGCATATCGACTGTATCGATTTCGATCGCCTGGTACGTGACGTTGATTCATTACGGAAAGGGAATGGAATAATTATCCAAACTCCTTCTTGGAGATCCCAAGTAAAAGTACAGATATCCTCTGAAGATTTACGTTCCAAGAAGCTAATAATTGTCGAAGGTTTCCTGGTATTTGCTGTGAAGCAACTGGTTGATTTATTCGATTATAAGATATTTGTGGACGCCTCTGACGAAACTATATTACATAGGAGAACAATAAGGGATGGAGTTAAGAAATTTAACTATATCCATAATGTAGTTATTCCCGCATCAAAAGAATACGAGCATATTCAGAAAGGAAGTGCTGATGTAATAATTGATGGAGAGAAGCCAAAGGCCGATGTTGTCTACGATGTCTACCATTTTCTGCAACAAAAATTGTCTGGTACTGGGTGTCGCATTGGGCAATCCCCGTGGAAGGTCCACCCGGGAGATTTGGTTCAAGATAGTGAGTGGCACCCGATCGATTTTGGTGATCTCAAAGATTGGGTAAAAAGGGAGAAGAGAAATCTAGATAATGGCAGCATACTTACAGGAAATACCTTCAGATATCGAAAGATTTTGCGAACGGGTATTTACGAGACCAGACTCAGTACGCAATGCAAACCCAGGATTCGTCGCTACACTCGCGAGTCTACATGAGCAAGGGTTAAAGTGATAGATAACTATAATTTGTTTGAAGATTTAGCAAAGCAAGGTATATTGCGAATCAATAATGCAAATACATGGCGACACGTTCCTGCGCCGCTCTCATCGGATTTTAGTTTTAACAAGATCGAGGGTATGTTACTTGGAGTGGCTGTCGGTGACTCGTTAGGAGCCACGTCAGAGGGAATGCTACCTACAGATCGGCGGAGGAAGTACGGAGAAATAAGAAACTATGTCCCCGGTCAACACTCAGGCTGGAAATCGATAGGTTTACCGACGGACGATACCCAGATGACATTCTGGACACTTAAGCAGCTTATCGAGGATGGGGGCCTTGTTCCGGATAATCTGGCCAAACGTTTCTGTCGACACCATATTGTCCGAAGCGGTACCACAACTAGAACGTTTGTGAGCAATTACAAAGATGGTCATAAGCCGTGGTATGGTGCTGGACTAGAATCTCTCAGTAATGGTGCTCTGATGCGAATATCGCCGATTATCATTCCCTACCTTAAGGCGCCAATTGAGTCTATGTACGCTGATGCGGCCCTGAGTGCCATGATCACTCATAACTCTCCCGCAAATACGGCTACTTGTGTGGCGTTTGTCAATATGCTTTGGTCGTTGTTGACGATGAAATCTGCGCCGGAACCACGCTGGTGGATTGATGTTTACTGTTCTGTGATGGAAAAACTAGAGGGGAATGCGGTTGCAAACGATATTACCCATAATCGCAGCTACAAAGAACCATTGTGGCACCTTACCGAACACGTAGTGACTGAAGCAATACGAAGGAGGCTTTCTGTCGTTGATGCTTGCAATACGTGGGGCTCAGGAGCCTCATTATTTGAGACGGTCCCGTCGGTACTCTACATTTTAGCCACTCAGGCCCAGAATGGGGAAGAAGCTATCATTCGGGCTGTTAATGATACTAAAGATAATGATTCAATCGCGGCGATAGTTGGCGCTGCTGTTGGAGCTTTGCATGGTTCTAATGATATCCCTGACCGCTGGATCAAAGGACTAACAGGAAGAACAAGAAGTGAAGATGATGGTGAGGTGTTCAAAGTAATATTAGCGGCTAAACAGAAGTTCTGGAGCTAGGTGTGGCAGAATCATTTTTAGTAGAATTCCGATTAAGAGGATACGCCAGAGAATATGCTGAATGGGCATCAGCACAAATCCTCCAAAAGGCCAAGAACCTAGGGATTAAGGAATTGGGCGGTCAGAGGTTTGTATCTCACATCACTTTATTCGGTGGGGCAAGAACAAATAACTGGAAATGGCTAACCAATGAAGTTGAAAGAATTGGTCAAAAATACACGTTAGCTCCTCTAAATATTAGGGGTATTAGCAATTTCGACAATAAGACT
>JBEKCX010000551.1:0-4291 GCA_050014655.1 Occallatibacter sp.
TTTCAAAAGCCACCAACACCCGATAGATTGCTAAAAGATGGCGATTTTCTGATCGTAGGAGACCTGAAGTTTCAGGTATTGCATACCCCAGGTCATAGCCCTGGCGGTATTTGCAGTGTTGGACATGGCGTGGTTTTCAGCGGGGATGCACTGTTCAATGGGAGCGTTGGCAGGACGGATGGGCCTGGTGGTGATTCCAGTCTGCTAATTTCCAGCATATGGGCCAAACTACTTATTTTGCCTGATCAAACGGTAATATTACCTGGGCATGGTCCCAAGACCACCATCGGCTGGGAGAGACGAAACAATCCTTTTCTTCGGTAATTGAGAAATAATATGAAGAAATTGAGCGGATACTCCTTTGAAATCGGTGCTATCAGACCGCCCAGCGAAGGCGGAAGTTCTTTGCTGATCCGGGTGACTCGTAATTGTCCTTGGAACAGGTGTAAGTTTTGTTACGGCACGCCCTACAACCGTGAGAAGTTCGAGTTGAGAACGGTTGAGGATATTAAGAAGGATATCCAGACAATCAAAACGATCAGCGATGAGATCAAAGAGTTGTCATGGCAACTTGGATATGCTGGACATGTCAATAATGTTGTCGCATCAACAATCATCCAGAGCGAGCCGGATCTCAGTGAGAATTATAGTTTTGTGACGGTATTCAACTGGCTCGCTTCCGGTGGGCGTACGGTGTTCCTTCAAGATGCAGATTCGCTCATCATACGGACTCCTGATTTAATTGAAGTGATCAAGTTTTTAAAAGAGACATTCCCGAGTGTAGAAAGGATCACTTCCTATGCCAGAACCAAGAGTATTTGTCATAAAACCGTTGAAGAACTAAAGGCCATCAGGTCGGCTGGGTTGAATAGGTTGCATGTTGGCTTGGAGACAGGTGATGATGAACTATTAACATATATCGATAAAGGCGTTACTTCCAAAGAGCAAATTACCGCTGGAAGAAAAGCCATGGAAGCTGGTTTTGGGTTTTCAACATATGTAATGCCCGGCTTGGGAGGACCCACCATGTCCGAACAACATGCCAAAAATACCGCGCGGGTGCTAAACGAAATCAATCCCGACTATATTAGATTGCGTCCTTTCGTACCTAGACCAAACACGCCTTTGTTTGATGAATATCGAGCGGGGCACCTCCAGATATCATCGCCCCACGAACGATTAAAAGAACTCAAGATCATGATAGGGGCTTTGACTGTCACTTCTCTGGTATGTTTTGATCATGTGATGAATGGGTGGCGGAAAGAATCTGGTGAAGTTTTATTCAAGCAAGACTACGAAGGATACAAATTCCCAAAGGAGAAACAAAATGTTCTGGAATTGATAGAAGAAGGGTTGCGTGTCAGCGAATCGATGCATATCGATCCAAAAGACATGGTAAGATTGGGATACTTGTAACCCCAAGTAATAATGGGTCAAGTATGCATAGAAGGAGATTGTATGCCTATATTTAAACTCGGCGATAGGGTAAAAGTATTAGACAAACCAAATTGGCCTGATGGAGGTTACAAGATTGCTAACTGGGAAGGCACAATCATCCAGGTTGTTGAAGACCCGGCGGGTTATGTCATGATGAAAGCCGATAATACCGGATATAATATGATGTTCCATGAAAAGGAATTAGAATTACTTCAACCCAACTCTAAGATGGAGCAAATTTCAAGCGATGACGGAACCTCAGGTTTTATAGATGCATTGCAGCAAAAGACCAAGGGAAACTCATCGGTTGATGTCAGACTTGACATGTAGCGAGTGGCGGTTGAATAATTGACTCCGAACAGAACTGAGGTAGAATGTAGGTACACCTATTTTTAGTTAAGGTGATGCCCATGGTAAATCAAAATCAATTGCCACTGGATCAATCAGCAATTCGACAAAAAATCGAAGATTATCTCTTGAATAACAAGCCCCGCCTGTATAAACAAAGAAAGAAATGCGGACAATTGCAATCTTACCTAGATTTAACAGCTCAGGGAACAACGAAAATCGCTCTGAATCTGATCCATCAAGGCATGAATGAAGACGAAGCGTGGAATTTGGCAGTACGTCAGGAGATTAACCGGATCGAGATCGATAACCGACAATCTTTTTACTGATTCCCACGTCACCTAGCTAATTATTTTTTTGGCTTAACTCTAACAAATTCCAAATCGTAGGCCTCTTGCATGGCTTCTTCCGAGTCATACAAAATCCATCCTTCGTCAACAATATCACTTACCCAAACTGCTTTATGGCTAGTTGGCGTACCAACATAAACTTCAAAATACAAGACTATGGCAATGTCTTCTCCGACTAAATCTATTATCTGCCCCTGGTCTTGAACAAACCCTTCTTGGTCAAAGGCATGGAAAAACTTGCCTTTGAGTGTCGTCCAATCCGGCTTGCTTTTGGAAGTCTTGGTTGGGAGTTGTTTTCCTTTTTCCATAAAAGAGCTCCTTTATCTATTTAACACAGTCATTCGTACGGTAAGGGCATAGCCCTCATCTAAAAAGTGTCTCATTTATATTAATGTCAATAACCAGGTCTGCGGGCGTAAATTCATCTCAATGCCCTTGAAATAATTCTTAAATATTTGTGCCTTCTGCCTTTATATCCCCATTGTTGCAGAACAAAGTAACTGGTTTTATTATATAGCAATTTTTTAAACAGGCGAACACTTGGCTAGAGAAAAAGCACTGAATTTAGATCGACTCTTGCTACTAAATTGCGACTACCCGACCGCCCCAGTGCCACAAACTGGGTTTTTCTAATGGTCGTAAATATACTCTTTTGAGCGTAAACCTAAGGGTTTTAATTCACTAAACTGATAATCGATTTACAGCTTGTTCCACCATGTATTTGTCGAAATATTGGCTGTAATTCTCCTGGCCCACTCTCCGAAAAATAAATGTCATACAACTGTAACTTATTGATAGTTTTCTTTATAACTATTTAACCTGATAAGACTGAAAATAAATTTAAACGTATAGTTATGAGGTTTTAAAGTTATGTGGAAAAGATTTTTGATATCAGTCATCCTTTTGTCTTTAATATCTATTATGGCGAGTTGTGCCAAGAGTACGACGGAACCAGAAGTAACTCTTAGTCAACCTTCAACGGGTGCCATTAGTCCGATTCTCCAAAATATGGGTCTTGTGGAAGTAGATGTAGAAGACAGCCCGTTGAGCACGCCCGCTCCAGATCATGTGTTTGTCGTTCTCAATAATATGCAAATTAGGGGTACGGCGGGCAACTGGGTAACAGTGCCGACATCAATCGCTCCCTTCGATTTGATAAGTATTGGTGAGAACCCGACGATGTATACGAGTCAAAGTGTCGTTGCAGGTAGTTACGATGAAATAAGTTTTAATATCACCTCCATCTCGGTACAGATTGGAAGTCAGTCCTACAATGCAACTGTGCCCGAAAGTACTAATAGATTAGTAGGTAGCTTTGAGGTTGCAAATGACAAGACAACAGTTGTTGATTTAGATTTCGAAGCCGACCAATCGTTGTCCGTGAGCGGTAACAATCAATATGTTTTCAAACCTGACGTTGAATTTCGTACACCGAAGCCGGGAGGGGTGCTTGGCATCACGACTACAGGATTAGCAAACAGTCTGGTGGGTATCAATGTTTGGGAGAGTTTATCGGTGTCAGGTGGAACTTCACCGTACACATTCAGTGTAACCTCAGGTTCTTTGCCATCCGGCATAACGTTGAATCCTAAAAATGGCTCTTTTGAAGGGTCCCCTACCCAGGCCGGCACATATAATTTTGTAATTCAGGTATCAGACAGTTCTTCACCTATGCAAACTGATACCGCAAGTTACACTATTCGCATCGGTCCTGTAAATTCAATTATAAATGAAACCTCGTATCTGCCAAATGGAATCGTAAATGAGGCATACTATACGCAATTGAACGTTCTTGGTGGAAATGGAGTGTACACTTGGAAAACGTTGAGTGGCAGTTTGCCGCCTGGGCTTATCCTTAGCGTTTCTGCTGGAACAATCTCCGGAACTCCGTCACAAAGTGGAACTTATTCTATTACTATCCAGGTTCAGGATGGCTCCAGTCCTCCGTTAGAAGACATTCAAACATTCACTTTGGTAATACAATAATTGGAAGTGAAGAGGGGTAACCTGGGTATTTCGCCTTTTTCATAAAAAAGGAGGCTGAAGGGCTTAAAAAATGGCGAGAATCCCCACAAGGTCACAAACACGGGGTAAGAATTCTGAACATTATAAGGAATACCTTGCGACTAAATTGCGACTAAACTAAACCAAACGCG
>JBEKCX010000552.1:0-3341 GCA_050014655.1 Occallatibacter sp.
TGACTTCAAGGACTTCGGTCCAGCTCATCCCGACTCCGAGGCCGCGCTCAACCTGGGCGAGATCTTCAGCAGGGGAACAGGCAGGCGTGGGGCGCCTTCGGCACTCGGCGGCGCGGTGCCTGCGGGACCTTCAGGCGCGGCGCCAGCGGCGAATCCCCCTGCCGGCGCTCGTTAAGCTGCATTTCTGACGGCCAGATCGACGCTCTGTAGCGCCGCCTCGCTCTGTAGCGCCGACCTCCTGGTCGGCTGTACTGGCGGCGTCCTCGCCGCCAGCGCAGAGCCTCGTTCCTTCATACGTTGGCGCACACCGTGACGGAGCAAACGGCGTCCGGCGTGGGTCGGGAGACCCACGGTCGCCGCGGCGACCCGGTCGGGAGGCCGGCGCTGCAAATCCGTTGCCGCGCCTTGTGAGAAATGCGGGCTAGCCGCGCTTCCTTCCGCCGGGCGAACCCGTGCGCCTGGGGCCGGAGGGTTTCCCCTTGAAGCCGGATTTCGGGGAGCCGCCGGGCCTGGGCTTGAACCGCGCGCCGGAGGGGGGCTTGCCGGGGCCGCCGTACCTGGGTTTGGGCTTCCAGCCGGGCTTCCACCCCACGGACGAATCCGCCGCGGCGGACTTGGGGGCCCCGGGCTTGGTGCCGGGGGGAGCGCCGCCCGCGCGGGGCTTTCCGCTGCTGGTGGTGAAGGGGCGCGCCGAACCGGCTTCCCCGCGGAAAGGACGCTTGGAAGCGGGTCCGCTTGAGCTTACCCTGTCCGCACCGGGGCGGCTCGGTCTTGGCCGGCCGGAGTAGGCGCGGGGCGCGACGGGGCGGTTGGGACGCTCCTCGCGCTGAACCGCCTCAATGGGAAGGCGCGCGGGCTTCTGCGGACCCGCGTCCTCGAAGCCCTTGCCGCCGCGGTGGTGAGCCGGCGGACGCATGGAGAAAGGCCGATCCGGCGAACCAGGCTTTGACCAGGTAGGCTTGGCGCCGTAGGGCTTGCCTGCGGCGGGACGGTTTTCGGCTGCCGAGCGGGCCGCAAAGCGCGCTGGCGGGCGGCTGGGCCGGTCGTCCTTTTGCCATGCGGGGCGGGTGGCTGGGCGACCCGTGGGCCGTGCGGAGCCGGAGTCCCTGCCGGACGGGCGAGCGGGGCGATCCGCACCGCCGCTCCTCGCGAAGAACTTCTTGGGGCGGTAATCTCCGCTTCCGGCGGCGGGCCTTTTCTCAAAGGACTTGGCTGCAAACGGCTTGGCCGGGCGGGAACCAGCCGTGCGCGGAGCAACGGTGGGCAACTGACCCGCATCGGCTGCATTCCGTCTGCGAAGTTCCTTGGCCTTGGGGGTGTGCAGCTTGCCTTCGGCAGCCCTGCGCAGAGCCGCAAGCTCTTCCGCATCGAGTTCGCGCAGGTTTCCCGGTTCCTGATCGAGGACCAGGGGACCGTAGCCAACGCGGCGAATCTTCTCCACAAAGTGGCCGATCGCCTCGAACATCTTGCGCAGTTCGCGGTTGCGGCCCTCGATGAGAACCACTTCGTACCAGGGATTGTCGCCCTGTCGGACCTGCCGGACGCGCGCCGCCGCAGTGCGGACTTGGGGCGAGCCAGGCTTACCGCGCTCGATGGCGACGCCGCCGCGCAGCAGGTCGAGCTCGGCTTCGCTGGGCTGGCCGGCCACCTTCACCAGGTAGGTCTTCTCCACGCCCGAGCCGGCGCGGGTGAGGCGGTGGGCCAGCTCGCCGTCGTTGGTCACCAGCAACAGGCCTTCGCTCAGGTAGTCGAGGCGCCCGACGGGGTAGAGCCGCTCCCGCATCTTGTCAAAGAACTGCATCACCGTGGGCCGGCCCTCGGGATCCTTGACGGTGGTCACAAAGCCCCTCGGCTTGTTCAGGACAAAGTAGCGCAGCCGCTCCGGCCCCTGGAGCAGCTTGCCGTCGACGCGGATGTGGTCGCGGCTAGCGTCGGCCTTTGTGCCCAACTCGGTGACCACCGTGCCGTTGACCTGCACGCGGCCCTGCTCGATTAGCTCTTCGGCCTTGCGGCGGCTGGCCACGCCGGCCTTGGCCAGGATCTTCTGCAGGCGCTCAAGCTTGGCCGGAGGACGGGACTTCCACCCCGCGGAAGAATCCGCCTCGGCGGACGCGGGGGCCCCAGGGTTGGGACTGAACTCCGGCTCAGCTTCGGCTTCACTGAGTTCGGGGCCGGCTTCGGAACGAGGCTCAGGGCTGTCTTCCGGCTCGGGGCCGTCTTCGGCTTCGATCTCGGTCTCGGACCGCGCTTCAATCTCGGGTTCGAGCGCTGCCTTGGCCTCTCCGCCGGTCTCGTCTCCGATGGGGTCTGCTATCGCGGCCTGAGGAATCTCGGTTTCAAGTGTTGTGGCCACTTCCGGTTCGGCCAGCGGGGGTTTCAGTTCACTGGGCTTGCTGCTCTTCTTCTTCGCCATCTGGGGAGTTCTCGGTTTCTGCCTGCTCGGTGGCCGGAGGCGCGGCAGGCGCAACCTCTTCGGGGAATGGGGATTCACTGCTGGCCGCCCTCACGGCGGTCGGAGCGGGTTCAGCGCCTCCCGGCGCGGAACTCGGAGAATCGTCTGCTTGCCCTTCGTCGGCGGTTTCGTCCAGCTCCGCACCGGAATCGAGGATCGAATCCGGGGCCTCTGAGGGCGCTGCTTCCGAACCGGATGAAAACTCGGGTTCGTCCAGCTCAATCGCGGCCATCTTCTCGAACTCCTCCATGGAGGGCAGCTCGGAGACGTCCTTGAGGCCGAAGCGGAGCAGGAACTCGCGGGTGGTCTTGTAGAGAATGGGGCGGCCGATGACCGGCTTGCGGCCCGCGGTGGCGATCAGCTTGCGGGCCAGCAGCGAACCGAAGACGGCCGACGAATCCACGCCGCGAATCTCGTTCACTTCAGGCGCCGTGACGGGCTGCTTGTAGGCGATGACGGCCAGCGTCTCCAGCGCCGGCAGCGATAGCTTGAGCGCCGGCTTCAGGCTCTTCACAAAGGAGCGGACCGCGTCGTGGCACTCGGGCTTGGTGGCCATGCGAAAGCCGCCGGCGATCTCGCGAATCTCAATCCCGCGCTCGTCGGAGGTATACTCGGCAATCAGCTCGTCGAGCAGCGAGCGGAGAACGGCGCGGACCTCGCGGTCGCGCTGGCGAGCAAGCCGGCGGGCCTCCAGTTCGGCGTCGCCATCGGCGGCAGGGGCCTCAGCGGGCTCGGCGCTGGCCTCCGGGCTTGCGTCGCCGGCAGCCTCCGCTTCGGGCTCCGCGGGCGCAGTTGGCGATTCAGCCGGCAGCGCTACGGCCAGGGCCTCATCCAGCCCCATGTAAATCAACTGCTCGTGAACCGGGGGCGGTGGCAACAGGAACAGAGT
>JBEKCX010000553.1:0-4551 GCA_050014655.1 Occallatibacter sp.
GCAAATCCCGGACGTTATCCGGCACACTGCCCTGCGGAGTCCGGACTTTCCTCCCCCTCCCGACACGCTGGCCTGGTTCGACCGGGCGCGGGAGGCGGCGATCATCCAGCCGCCTGCTTTGTAAGTGTATCGCGGGAGGCGGGTTGTCGGTGAAGTTGTTATGCGACGGCTAATTCTCTGTAGGCTTCTCGACGTGGTCGACAACGATGGTTTCGTAGCTACCCGTTGCTGGCTGGAGTTTCAATCCAATCTCTCCCAATGCCGTAAAGATGGAGGGTGCGTCATTTGTGGGCGAGTTCCCGGCTGCCGCGCTTGCTGAATAGATCGACCAGTCCAGCGTGAAATTATACCTGCCAGTCAATCCTGTTTTGTCCAGCACCGGCCGGCCGATCTGAGCTGCCGGGGCGGCCGAAAGCTGGACGGCAAGGGCTGCCATCGAAAAAGCCTGCAGGATGGTCGTGTAGTGCAAGCTATGGAGGGTGGAAAGCGGTTTGCCATCCTCCCCTTTGCCCAGTTGCGGCGGCGCTGTGTCGGTCGCTGAGTCTTTCATCTTGATACCGCCTTTGGCGACGACCATCTCGTAGACGGGAACCTGCTTGGTCCCATGGTGGAGTTTGAGAGAAAAACGCTCTGCCAACAGCGACTGTAGCATCGCCTCGATCCACTGCTCTTTCTCGTCGTCGTTCAGCTTCTGGAAAGTGGTGATATCCTCGGCACTCATCTTGGCTACGATGTCATACTTCTGGGGTAATAACATACTTGACTAATGTTACCCTCAAATGACAAACTCGAAGATGCCGTGACAGGGCAGTGCGAAATGGTTCTGGTTCCCCGTGTGCCCACAGACAATATGCTTCGGGCGGCACAAGATGCAGCTTGGGCGGAGGACGCTGCACAGGTGTGGTCTTCTATGGTCGAAGAGTGGAGATCATCCAGTCAACAAGTCAAATTCGGGAGCAAGTAGTGGCTTACTTCCCCGTTTCCTAAATACCATGAATCTGTTCATGATTATCCAAGAACGCTTGAGGATTTCATCAACCTCGGCACCTGTAATCCATCGTGTTCTGTCCCCGTGCCGGGGGCCCACAGAGAGTCCAATAATGTAGCCTCTGTAGGCTTGGTCAAGATTGAGATTCTCTTGAAATAACCCCCACGCTTTCCCTCGGTCTGGCTCATTGGGAACCATCAGGTTCCGTAATCCTTCTACCGCCCGAGCGCAATGAACGGCGGCCAGCTCTGCATCGCTAAGTGCGGAAACTAAATCTCGAAGAGCGAGGAACATCCCTGGCTCTCTAATGATGGTGTCTAGCGCATCAAAGCCAATGGCTCCAGAGGTCACAGGGTTTTGGCTTGTCACTGTGCATAGTTCACCGAGCGTGGGATGTATGGCGCGGAGTGATTGTGCCACACCGTCTGGGCCGATTGCCGTATCGAGGATGACGTATAAAGGTGCGCCCGTGGCAAAACAGTTCAGGTCAACGAAAGCACGCAGATACGCAATCGCTCGATTATGTATTCGAGAAAGAGAAACGGATTTCTGTTCTACGACACAGATCAGATCAATGAGTGAATGATTGATAGCGATGGTGAACTCACCAGTAAAGCCATCCGGAAGATCTGGTAGGTGCGGAAGTTCCGAAAAATGTACCGTGGGGACATTCCAGATGCTAAGGTCTGCGAACTCAGGTAAGATACGCCCCTTGAATAGGAAAATCGGCATATAATCTCTCCATGCGACCGAAACCACAGTCCGATGAATACAAGGCTTTCGAGAGCCTATTGGGGAAGGTTCTCAGTGTATCGAAATCTGAGCTACAGGCGCGAATAGCAATGGAAAAGCGCGAGAAGCGGGCTAGAGGCCACGTTTCCCGCGTTTCTGGCGAACCATCCAAGCAAGGTTAGACTTGCGGATCGCCCACCTTGCCGGTCAGTTCTGCATAGGTCAGTCTACGGCCTGAAATCTGCGAGAGAACCATCGCAAAGCGGTCTGCATCGGATACCGGATTGTCTGCGGTCGCCCTGTTGTTGTAGCGGAATGCTTGCTCGTCCACATAGCGGTCGAGGTGGAAAGGCTCCACGCTGATATAGGTTCCTCCGAGAGACCGCTTCAAGAGGCTCCAGAAGTTTTCGATTCCCTGAGTGTGAACTTGCCCGTTCACATATTCCACGGCATGATTGACGACCGCGTGTTCAAAGTTGATTCCCGCGTATCCGCCCCATTCATCGGTCACAAGCGAAGTTCCAGGGGCGAGGTGCTTGTTTGCCACGGACCGGAGGATGGGTTGGGTGCGCTCCATGACAATCTCGGCCTTGACGCGGCCTTTGCGCTCCAACATCCCAACCACAATGGCCTTGCCCATAACGCCACGCTTCTTTCCTCCGAGGGTTGCCCGCTTCGCCTTGTGCATGTTGCCAACTTTACCGCCGATGAAAGTCTCATCCATCTCGACAGGCGCGCCGCCCGATCCGAGTTTGAGGACGGATTGGTTCTTCATGGCAAGGCGGATGCGTTGCAGCATGAACCATGCGGACTTCTGAGTCACGCCAACAGACCGCGCAATCTCATACGAAGAAATGCCGTTTTTGCAGTTCGCCAGAAGCCACATTGCAGTGAGCCACTTGTCCAGCTTGACGGCTGAATCCTCGAAGATGGTATTGACCTTGACGGAGTATTGCTTGCCGCACTCCCGGCACTGCCAACGCTTCTGATTCTTCAACCAGTGCTGGCGAGACTCATGGGCAACGCAAGCGGGGCACACAGGGCCACGAGGCCAGCGCATATCGGCCACAGTATCAATGCAGACCTGCTCATCGGAGAAGTATCTGATTGCATCGGAAAGGGTTTTGAGTTCGTTTTCCATAACAAACCCAGAATACAGAAAGATTCGTCATTAGTCAAGTATATTATTACCACTTCTGGTTAACCGCCCAGTCGGGAAGCCCGGTGACCTGCCCGTCGAACCGGATGCTCTTATAGCCATAGGCGACGCAGAGCAACTCCGGCAACGCCAGCGAGGCAAACTCAATGCCATCCGGATGGTACCGCGTGCCCACCCAGTCTTGGGTAGGCCGCCCGTCTGGTGGAAGTGGCTTGATCGTGGCCACATCGAACGCAGGTGCAGCGGTTGCGCTCGCCGTTGGAGTTGGAGACGACTCTACGGCGGGCGCGGGGCTGCTCTGGGCGAACAGCATCGGAGAGGCGAGGGCGATGGATGCAGCGGTGAGAAGCAGAGATTTCCGGGAGCATTTCATGGCGCGAGATGGGCCGGCGATGCGGGTGAGAAGCCATTCTGTGGGTTGGGTCCTGCGGGCTGCGACTGGGGGCATCTGTATCTCCGATCTCAAGGTAATGCGATGCGAGTCTTTCCTCGCCTCAGGCAACCACCGCTGCGGGAGAGCGAAGCATCCGTCGATAAAGCCATAGGCACAGCAGAGCGGTTGCAATGGGCATTAACACAAGCTCAATCCACCAGAGGGAGTGGAAGAGTGCCCGGTGGCGGTACTGATCGATATAGGGAGACGCCTCAAGAAGCGCCAACCGGGGCGCTAGACACAGCGCCAGCACGACCATCGGGCGGCGCCACGCCCTCAGGCATAACGCCACGAAGACAGCGACCGCCGTAAGGGCTTCAACCGGTATATCCAGCAAAAGCCGATTACTGTAACCCGTCAGTACCAGCAGGAGCAACGCAGACGCCAGGCGGGTCAAGCGGTCGCGCAGGCCGAAACGAACCAGCAAGAACGGGGCCAGGAAGTAGAGTCCTGTGAGAAGGCTCCACAGGGGCCGGAGATAGAACCACCAGACGGGCGGCTGGTATGCCGGGTGGGCATACGGAACCCAGCGAAATAGCCAATGCATCGACGACTGAATGGTTCTTAGAACCCAGATTGAGTGGAGATACGCATATGTAACGAGGAGGGCGACAGGCGTGCGCCAGCCGAGGGAGATGAGCGTGCGGGCGTAGGCAGTCCAGAACCATAGGAGTCCACGTGTCCCCGCCATCTCCGTCAGGTCGCCCATGATCGCAGCGGCGCGTGTGGGGTCTGTGATGCGGGCGAGAAGCCACTCTGCGATTGGCGTCTTAGGCATTTGCGCCTCCGAAGAGTTTTGCGTCGAGCAGATCCAGCCCCTGCAGCAGGCTTCGATAGGCCGACTGCGCGCTGGCCAGGGCGTTGCGGCCTTCGCGGGTGACCTGGACGAAGCGCTTGGCGCGGCCTCCGCGCTCGGGCGTGGGGCTGCCGTCGCGGAAGGTGACCAGCCCCTTGTCCTCCATGCGGTGCAGGGTGGTGTATAGCGCGCCGGGAGCGGGGTTGCGGCCAGTCTTGGCGGCAATCTCGTCCAGAATGGTGACGCCGTAGGCCTGGTCGCCCAGGCGCAGCACAGCGAGCAGTACGATCTGCTCGAATTCGCCGAGAGTACGTTCGGGATTCATATGAACTACAATGTAGTACTAAGAGCGTCTTAGTGTCAATAGGATTCTGCGACAGGCTGTTGGGGTGAACTGACGGCGCGGCGGGTGCGTACAATCAAGCAAGAGCGATGGAATTCCG